>JBIJDE010000157.1:0-9649 GCA_044344305.1 Armatimonadota bacterium | reverse complement strand
TTTAAAACTGATTATATTTCTCCAGAATTCCTCATCATTAATATCGTTGTAATTAATTACCGTTTTATACGAAACAACCGTCAATAACCAGCGGGTGATTGCGAAAAACGTAAATCCAGTGACAAAGCCGATCAGCATTCTTTTTATGGTAATAGCCATGGGGAAATAAACGCGATATTTTAATGAAAACGGCGAATTTACCAACTCGGCTACACCGCTTTCTATTTCCAGATTCACCGCATTTATCTTCTGACTATTCTGGTCAAACTTTGAATCGATGGTAACTTCAATTGTGCCTGAACGCTGGTTAATTACGTTGTTTACAATATGCACTCCCGGTGCTGCGTTTGCAATATTCACCACGCCAAATGGTATGCCGCAGCCAACGGTTGTATATTTTATCTCAATGGTTCTTTCTTCACCGGATTTAATGGTATAGATACTGGTAATATCAACCGGAGTAAAAGTAACCTTCACCCGTGGCAAATCCGGCTCTAAAAGGCGCAGAATCTTTTCAAATGCTGCCAGTATATTATCTTTCAATTCTTCTTTGATAACATCTATTTGCTGTGATAATTTATCTAATCCACGTTGTCGCAGCCATGTGGATAATGCGCCATCTTTCCACCGCGACATTGCCATCTCGTATACTACCGGTCGGGATTTACCTTTCCACAGGTCTTTGTTGGCATATACCATTTTTACAAAATCTGTCGGGGTTGCCGCAAATACTCCGCGCATTATGGTGAATGGGCGGTTTTGCTGAATCATATACGTTAATTCTTCAAGTCGCGTTTCCAGTGGAGTATCTTTAAGTTTTGCAACTTTATCCGCAAGGTCTTTGTTAGGACGTTCTTTTAACCGCAACCACATCTCGAAATAAATCAGCAACTCTTCACTACAGAGAGAATTAACGATTTTATTACTGATAGCAAATTTATGCGCACATATTATCCAATCATCTTCATTAACCGCCTCATACCCTTCGTAAAACACAAACGGTCGCGATGGGTCGCAACTGATGATGGCATAATAATAGACCGACATCGGTTCGGTATAATTACTATCACGAAATCGACGGATATTCCGCGCGATATCGGTATCAATGGCGGCTATCCAGTTAATTAACACATCCGAGGTGATGACATCTTCAATTGCCGAATCTTGTTCGTCAAACATCAGGTCGGACAAACCGGGCAAATCTACCACTATCTTGTTATTTATTTTATATGGTCGGTTAGCCTGCGCTAATTGATATGACTGGTCATTGGCAATTTTTATCATATCGGCTTCGGTATTGCAGTCATTCAACCAGCGGTCAACCTCTTCTGTACTCCAGCGCGTTCGGCGATTGCGAATCAGCAATCCGCGCAGCAGCATAGTCAGTTTTCCGGGCAACCCTGCTGGTACTTCCACCGCACCGCCTTGCAGGTAAAAATCAAACAAGTCGGGCAGTTTTGACTGATGCAGGCTGGTAGAACCGGACAACAGTTCGATGATGGTGATTCCCAATGAATAATAATCACAGGCGCGGGAGATTCTGCCTACTTTGCCGGATGCGTTATCGTCTACATAACGTGGAAATGCTTCCGGGGCGGTGTATATCCAGGTTCCCGCCATTCGTTGGGTATCGCGGGATGTTTTGCTGCCTTCCATTACCGACGATATGTCGAAATCACCTAATACCAGTCGTTCCACACCATTCTCTATCTGGATATAAATATTCGCCGGTTTAATATCGCGATGAATAATGCCCTGGGAGTGGAGATATTTCAATGCTTCATTAATCTGCGGCATCATTACCGTCATTATCCATCCCGGTGATGTTTCAGCAGATTTTTCACCTACCACCGGCACCCGGTCCGCCAGCGTACCACCGTTGCAATACTCCTGTATTTCATAATAATACTCGTCTTTCTGGATGGCTTTGTAGGTATCAATTATACTCGGGTGTGCTAAATCCGGCAGTTTTTCCCATAAATCCTGGCGCGGTGGAAACATCATTGCTGCCACTTTTATCATCACATCGACAGTTTTTGAACTGCACAAATATAAACCTGGTCGGGTAGATTCCTGGGGGAATACGGTTTTCATGACGGTGTAGTCATCACATATAATAGTGCCAGCCGCAAGGACACCCAACGGCAATGAAGAGCCATGATTAACATAATCCTCGGCATCTATATGCCGGGTCGCTAATTCAGCATCATTCACCCGTTTGGTAATATCTTCACCAACGCGTCTGGTTTGATCTGTCATATTAATCTATTTTCACTTTGAATAGTGATAAAGAAAGTGCGATGATGGAGTCGTTATAAATAGGTACTTCCTCATCTTCGCAAAACTTCTCGTTATCGACAATTATATAATTTGTAGTGCCGACGTGCTGAATATACCATTTATTTTTTCGCCTGGTAAATAGTGCATGTTTGCCAGAAATCCACTCTGATTTAGCAACTTTTTCTACTACTACATCAGCTTTTCCATTCCTGCCAACTGACTGGTTTTCTTTAACTACAAATTGAATTGTCGGGTCATCTATTGACTCCAGAATTATCTTTTTCACTTCCCCGACTTTTGCTGTTATATCATCATCATCTTTATGTATTGGTGTGGTGTTACTTTTAACGTCTGGTTTTGCCAGCGTCAATGAAACATCATTTTTCACCAAAGGTTCTATTACAACTTGCGAGAGGTCGCCATCACCGCAACTACTGCAAAATACCTGATAGATTTCATTGTCTTTGCCACATAAAGGACATTTCTTTATAAACTTATTTTCAGCCATTTATAATAACTCCCATTCCAGTTCGTACCGGTTAATTTCTTGTGTTGCCGGTGCTATCAGTCGGGAAATATTCATTGTTTTCCCCGTTAATTCTACATTTTTCCCAATTAATTCAAATAATATACGTGCTAACGGGTTAAGAATGACTTTTTCTGCCAAATTACCCATTCCACGTCCACCGGCAGAGATGTCAGTACCTACAATTTCCATCACATCATCTATTACATCTGTTGAAAACAATACATCAACTTTCCATTTTTCTCTAATTTGTGCTGATATCGATTTTAAGGTCTTATCTTCCAGTATTTTTCGCAACATGGGTAAGCGAACGAAGTCAAAAACCACGATATTCTGACCTATTCTATTCAACAGTTCGGGGCGTCCCAAAACATGTTTGAAGTAATTCGACACCCCTTCAGTCATTTTATCTTTTACACTTTCATATTCGGTATCGACATTCGGATCAATCTGTAATTTAGGCTGTCCGGTAAGGGGATTAACCAGCGGTCTGCCAGTATTCTGGTCTAACTGATATATTCCGACATTACTGGTGAAAATGATGATGCTTTCAGAGAAATAGACGGTATCACCGCGTCCGTCAGTCATTCTGCCATCTTCTAATATCTGCAAAAATTTATCCAGAATAGTTGGATGCGCTTTTTCGATTTCGTCAAAAAGCAATACGCTGAAAGGATTTTTCTTTACCTGGTTGGTAAGTTGACCGCCTTCTTCATATCCGACATATCCGGGAGGCGCACCCAGCAATCGCTGGTCAGAATGGCTTTGGCTATATTCGCTCATATCAAAACGTATGCAGGCATCATCGCTGCGAAAAACTAACTCGGATATCGCTTTGGCAAGTTCAGTTTTCCCCACACCAGTAGGGCCGGCAAAGAATAATATCCCGCGCGGTTTAGAGTGACTGGAATGTTGAGCACCGGATAACCCCAACCGGGCGCGGCGCAACACGTCGGATACCGCATTCACCGCCGCCGGTTGTCCTATTACTCTTTCGGATAAGATTTCCTCAGCTTTATCCATTCGGTTCCAATCCAGGTTGTCCCATTCACTTTCAGAAATGCCATATTTAAAGCAATCAATCAGCGATTTTGCTTTGTTAAATTTATTTTCATTTTTACGTGCCAGCATACGAATGCCGTATAAATCACGTATAGTCATGCCGTCAGACAAATCAACCAACTCTTTTTGATTATATCGTTCGCTCATTACTCTATCATTTGAAAAGAATAGGTCAAAAAACTTCTTTCTTTCATAATTATAAGGTGTTTCAATCTCAACCGAACCAGAATACGGATTTCCCAGATATAACCACGTTGGCAAATCGGTTAATTTATCGCATAAAATCAACAGCATATTCTGGGTGACTTTCCTGTCGTTCCCATCAACAGATGCCACCTGCTGGCTTTCCGCGGATGCTTTCAATAGACGCAAAAAATTGCTCCGTTCGCTTTGCGGCATATTCACCGGTGAGGTTAGCAACTGCGAACCGTTCTCGATAATAAATAATACTGATTTATTACGATTGGACAAACATAGGCGCATCTGATTTATCGCCTGGTCTATCGGGTCATTAGGTTGTACTGCCTGTGGTGCATTGCCCAGTAATTTTGATTGAGTTGCAGTCTTTGACGCACTGTTCAAAACTTCCGTAAATAGGTCTTCCGGCTTTTTATCATCAGGCTTACCCGACTTGGCGGCAAAAACCATGCCATCAATGGTATTGTATGCAGCAATCAAATCATATTTCCCAATCTGATTTCTATATAATTCAAATAATGCCTCACGAATCGGACCCAATGTCCACATCTTGCGGTCTTCACCAACAGGATACAGCATAGTGTCTTTGATATTGCCATGAATATATAGCTGGGATTTAAAAGTGGATAATCGCTCCAATTCGCGAATCCACCGAGGAATCTGATTTTCTTGCTGTGTCATTCAATTGTCCTCATTTGTTTGTTTCTTGATTATTATAGACTTGTCCGGGAATAATAATCATTCTTAACATAAACTTATGTGAAACTGTTTCTGATATTGCATTATCTGTATTTTTTAATTTCGTCAACAGTGTTGACGAAATCTGATTCGAATAAACTTGATAGAAATATCTCATTCTATCAAGATTATATAAAAGTTTCTACTTTTTAAATCATAATTGACTAATACCTTACCCAAATAAATTGGACAAGTTATCGGTGTCGCTGCGCTGCAGCTTAGTATCTTTTCTTATGACCATTACTATTAATATTTCGCCGCGCTGCGGCTGGAAATAATGTCATATAATAATGTTGTTCTATTAAACAAACCAGCCGCAGCGCGGCGACATATTAATAGTATTACATTGTATAAGAGAAATTAAAGCTGCAGAGCAGCGACACATAAAAGTTATCTCTACATAAAATCCTGACTTGTTTTGTTCGGATTTGGTTAGTAACCCCCTAACCCCTATTCTTCAATCCTCATCTGTTTCTTTTCTTCCGCATAGGCAGAGACTTCATCACCGGCGGTTTTTACCTTAACTACCCGTAATTTATGACCTGCTTCATATTTCTGAGATTTTCTGAATTTTTCGCGCACTTCCATTCCATCTCCGGCGAGTTTTTCCATTACTGCATCGGTTATCTGACATCCGCTCTCAACTTCATCAGGCATAACGGTTTTATCCTCATTCATGGCCACCATTTCCGCCTTCAACTGGCCATCCTGAATGGAGAAATCCATACCAACTGTTGAATCAATTACGGCTATTATACCTTCTTCGCCATCTTCTTTCATCTGTACTTTCATACCCATGGATAGCAATGTTTCAACCAATTTTATCTTTACTAACTCGTTATCAGACAGTCTTTGCAATACCACTTCGCATTCTTTATACGTTGTTGTTATGCGCTTATTTATTTCTATTATCGCTGCTAAACCGCTGCTTTTCTGGATTAGTTCCTGCAATTCGCTCAGGTATTCGGCTGCTGCATCCTGATAATAAACTTCCAATGATTGTCTTTGCATTGCGTTAATACATGCCAATGATTCATTGATTAATGTTCTGCTTTCTTCACGTTCTTTTGCACGTTTTCTAATCAAGGTTATTTCACGATAAACTCTGTCTTTTAACAGTTTTACTCCCTGCATTGCCATTTTTGATTGTTTATCTGCCATTTTCTCATATTTTTCTATCGACTCAATTAGCTCTATCTGCATATCGGCAGGCAATAAAATTATTTCCTGTTTTACACTTTCTATCTCTTCCAAAACTTTCTCCGCTGAAATAGAATGAGTAGACAATGTCGTTTCTTCAAATATCTCCATGGAAAGCTGGTATACCCGCTCCGCAATTTCTTCTGATTCGCCATTTTCCTTGTATTCATCTTGCAACAGTTGCAATCTGACCATTAAATCACTGGGAGCATCCGGAGTAATCATCATTCTTTGCACACAACTGTGTAATTTATGTGCAATAAAATCGGTCATAGCATTTTGGGTAGCTTGTTGATATGTAGCCTCAGCCAATTCCAGTGCCATCGCTAATTGAGCAGAATATGCGGCTGTTTTTTCAACAATATTTGATTGGTAGGCAGTGGATCGTTGATTGAAAATCGCCATTGACGAAGCATGTTCACGCTGTAAATCCTTAACGGCTAAATAAACCGCAACACTGACCGCGGCAATACCGAGTCCGGTTATTGCCATTCCGCTGGCTGATAATGACGACAAAAGTGGCGGCGGCAATACTGGTACCGGTGGTGGCATAACGCTATAAACTGCAGTTCCTGACATAATAACCTCCTTAAAGAAACTAATTTTTCATTGTAATGCTGATTATATAGAATTACAGCATTGCTGTCATTTTTACCTTGCAAACTTTTTATCGCTGATAATTAAGGCTGCATCAAGGATAATGTTGGCAAGAGCGGCTTTGGTCATTAATTCCAATTCATTGATTTCGCCATCAGCGTATATCAACGTTGCTTTATTGGTATCAACGGCAAATCCGCAACCTGCTGCTGTGACATCGTTTGCTACAATAAAATCGGCATTCTTTTTCTTTATTTTATCTGACGCATGTTGGAGTAGATTCTCTGTTTCTGCTGCGAATGCCACAATCACCTGATCATTGCGCTTTATTTTTCCGAGGTTAGCCAGAATATCCGGGGTGGCAACCAGTTCCAGATTTTCTGTTTTTTTGCCAGATTTTTTGATTTTTTGTTCGGCGGATTCGACCGGGGCAAAGTCTGCCGGGGCGGCGGCACCAATGATAATATCTGCCCGGGACGCGGCAATGTTGACCGCCTCGTTCATCTCGGCAGTCGTATTGATTTTAATTAACTGCATCCCGTCAGGTGTTGGTAAATCAACCGGGCCGCTGATAAGGGTTACATTTGCGCCACGTTTTGCCGCTTCAATGGCTATGGCATATCCCATTTTACCAGTGCTGGGGTTGCTGATAAACCGCACTGGGTCAATATATTCGCGGGTCGGGCCAGCGGTCACGATTATCTTTTTATCGTTTAAATCCATATAGCGAGTCAGGAACAGCGATTCAACTTTTGCGATAATTTCGCTAACTGCAGACATTCTGCCTTTGCCGGAATACCCGCAGGCTAATTCTCCGCTATCCGGCCCGATGAATTTCACCCCGCGCTGGCGTAGGATTTCTTCGTTTTCCCGGGTGGCAACATTTTCCCACATATTCACGTTCATCGCAGGTGCCAACATCACCGGACAGGTACATGCCAGTGTAACGGAAGTCAGCAAATCATCGGCGATTCCATGTGCCATTTTCGCCATAAAGTTCGCAGTAGCGGGAGCAATCAACAACAGGTCGGCATCATCAGACAATCCAATATGTTCAACATCCCATTCTCCCGGGTCGCTGAATAAATTAGTGTAAACTTTTCCCCCGGCGACGGTTTGCAAGGTTTCCGGGGTGACAAATTTTGCTCCGCTCTCGGTGAGTACTGGTCGTACTATCACTCGGCGACCGGGATTGCGCTGGTCGCGCAAAGCGCGTAAACCCCGCACCAGTTCCGCCGTTTTGTATGCGGCAATAGATCCGGTAATCCCCAGAACCACGCAAAATTTGCTATTGTCGGTCATTTTATTATTCTTCCTCATTCTTCGCAAAATGGGAGTATCGCCATGGACGTAATCTCTCGGCTATAATTACCGATTCTACATCGCGCACCGCTTCGTCCAACTTGTCATTTATTACCAGGTATTCGTAATTTTCGATACGTTCCATTTCATGACGGGCATTTTCCAGCCGTTTATGGATGGTTAATTCGTCCTCGGTTTTACGGCGGCGCAATCTGCGTTCCAACTCATCCCAACTGGGTGGGGCAAGAAAAAGCAATATTGCACCTGGAAACTCGCGGCGAACCTGTAAAGCACCTTGTACATCAATCTCCAGGATTACATCCATCCCTTTGTTTAGTTCTTCCTCAACCCAACTGCGCGGGGTTCCGTAAAAATGACCGTGTACCGCCGCATGTTCCAACATGTCGCCCTGTTCCAGCATGGTGGCAAACTTCTCGTTGGTGACAAAAAAGTAGTCTATACCTTCTTTTTCATGAGGTCGCGGCTCGCGGGTAGTTATAGATATCGAGGTGCGAATTAATGATAATCGTGGTATCACTCTGCGCAGGATGGTATCTTTACCCACTCCCGATGGTCCGGAAAGTATAAATAATATACCTTCATCTCTTTGCAAATCTTCTGTTGAAAAATTATTCATATCCCTATTTCTTTGGTGATTGTTCAAATCTGCATTGAATTGCAACATCCCGAACTGACGGATCGCGGGCTATATCATCTAAAATAAAGCGCAATTCTTCTTTTGGTTTAACTGAAATGAATCCTGTCGCCGGACGTACTATACCGCCGATTGTTATTACACCTTTTGCGCAACCTATACGCGCATCTGAAACGTCAAGTGCTTCGCGCTTTGTTATTGCGCGCTGTAAGTTACGCAATATTGTTTTATCTTCAACTGACATTGCTTCACCCCCTGATAAATATTATATATCTTTCTTAGCCATATAAATATACATTACCTGCCATCAATATAGATTTTTCCATATTTAAAGCACTAATCATTCGGAATAATTATATCTTCATCACCATTGCCATAAACCATTTTATCATGTGGTGCGAATATTTGCAGGTGTAATGTTTTCTCGCCACGTCGTAAAGAATGAAATGGAACTTTTATTACATATTCCCTATCCGCAGTTAATGGATACATTGTAAGTGTCATACCATTTTCATCTAACTGCACTTTTTGCGGTATTACCCCGGGGGTATTCGTAATCTCTGGTCTACCCATTACTACACTTGGAGAAAAATCACCCAACCCATGAGCGTATAAATCTATAATTTTTATATGAACTGTGATGTCTGTACTGGTTATTAACAATGGGTTTTTTATATATAAATAAACAGCCTTTTCTCCGCCACCGCCATAATTATCCTGTACTTTGACATCTACTAAAATCTCATTTCCTCGAAAATGCCGCATATCAGGATCTACTGAATACGCCATAATTACCATAAGAATGAAGGCGAAAAATATAGAAGCAACCACCCAAATCGGTGCCGGAATAAATTGTAACATCCGTAAACCGCGTCGTTGATAAATAGATGAATAATAAGGACAGTTTTTTGCCCCATTTCCATTTGTCAGGTAATATTCAACCCCTTCTGGCTTACCACACCCATCACCGGTCACCTGATGGCGGCAATAATTACAGCGCACCAAATCCTCGCCGCACAATGTACATCCCGTATCATCGCCAGACCTTATAACATTCTCGTATTTGCATTGTGGGCATCGGATAACCGGCA
>JBIJDE010000206.1:0-8126 GCA_044344305.1 Armatimonadota bacterium | reverse complement strand
TCGGGAACAGCCCAAAGCGATAAACCTAAAAAAATATTCTAAAAATGCCAAAAAATGTATTGACAGATAACACAGGATCTCCCTTTGGTTGCGTCTTTTTAATCTAATTTCTAAGTTTCGTGAAAGCGTCTAAAAATTAAAGACTTTTCAAGATTTATTTCTATAATTTTTGGGTACTAAAATGCGAAACCCAGGAAAAAATAGCCTCAAAATCTACTCAATATTTATTTTCGGACAAATCTATTATAGATACAAATTGACTTCTTTCGATTTAGTCTTGCAATTTAAAGGTTAAATATGTATAATATCCCATAAATGGACTATAAAATCATATATTATTTGTAAAATCCATTTAAAGGTCTATTATGATAATTGATAAAACAACTGAAGAATGGGAAAAGGAACTTGGTCAACAAATACGAGACTTACGACTTTGGCAAAATATCGACCAGCAAAGACTGGCAGAACAAGCAGGAGTCGCATTAAATGTCGTGAAACGTTTGGAAAGCGGCAAAGGTACTACCGTTAGTTCGATGATTAAAATTCTACGTTCTCTCGGACGAATTGATTGGCTTACTACTCTCGCCCCGGTTGTTTCCATCAGTCCGCTGCAAATGCTGAAAGAAAAACCGAAGCGACAACGGGCATCTCGCAGCAAGGGGAACCGGCATGTATAAACCTGTAACAGCAATTGAAGTAATGCTGTGGGGACAAACAGTTGGTGCTGTTGCCCGTGACCCTCGCTTAGATTATTATGCTTTTGAATATTCGCCGAAATTCTTAAAATCAGGTATTGAAATAGCTCCTCTTACAATGCCAACAATAACTGCACGCGACCCATATATATTTACTGATTTGCCTGAATTAACATATAAACGATTGCCTGCCATGTTGGCCGATGCACTGCCGGATGATTTTGGAAACGGTTTGATAGATGCGTGGATGGCTGGCAGGGGTATTGATAAATCTCATATCACTGCACTCGACAGGCTGGCATACATGGGTAAACGTGGTATGGGTGCATTGGAATTTAAACCGGCACGCAGTCTGGCAAAGAAAAATAGTACAGCAATTGAATTGTCTACCTTAATCGATAGTGCACGCAGCGCAATGAAAGGAAATATCGGTACAGATCACCTGGCAATAGCTGCACTATCTCAAATTATCCAAGTAGGCACTTCAGCAGGCGGGGCAAGAGCTAAAGCTGCTATAGCCTGGAATCCGACTACAAATATAATTCGCGCAGGACAATTTGATGTTGATGATGGCTTTGAACATTGGCTTTTAAAATTTGATGGCATGGGCAGTGACTCTGAACTCGGTGGTTTACAAGATTATGGTCGCATTGAATATGCATACTATTTGCTGGCATGCGCTGCTGGCATTAACATGTTCCCATGCCGTTTATTAGAAGAACATGGACGTGCCCATTTCATGACGAAACGTTTTGACCGCGATGGCAATAAAAAACATCATATGCAGACCCTTTGCGCCATGGCCCACCTTGATTATAAGCAAAAAGGCAGTCATGACTATAATCAGCTTTTTTTAACCATCAATAAACTTCAACTGGGATATGATTCATTTGAAGAAGCATTCAGGCGCATGGCATTTAATGTAATGGCTGCCAACTGTGATGACCATACAAAAAATATCTCATTTCTACTGCGTGAAGGCGGCATTTGGGAATTATCCCCGGCATATGACATCACTCATGCTTATAATCCGAAAGGTGCATGGACTTACCAGCATTTAATGTCAGTAAATGGTAAATTCACCGACATAACACGCACCGATCTATTAGCTGTTGCAGAACGATTTGGAATTGGTACTGCATCAAAAGTGTTGAAACAGGTCGCCGACGCTATTTCCTCATGGCATAATTTCGCCAAACAATCAGCTGTAAGTCCGGTTGAAATTAATAGAATTGCCGCTCATCATCAATTATTATAATTAAATACAAATACCTGATGAATCCCGACGGCAGCAAACCGCGCCGACTGACCACCGGCAAAATCAGCGATTTTGCTTGGAATTTGTGATGTGAGGCGTGATGTGATAGAGTTAAAGTGGTAATAGGTCTGTCAATATTTATATTGTAACTAATCAAACGTCCGCGACAGTTGTAATTAAAACTGCGGTTTTTATATTGTTCAATTAATGTTATAACCTGTCTTTATATTCCCGACCAAAAATAGTTACGTTAACAAACCGCAAATATATGTTATAATATTTTCAGTGGTTGGGGTAGACATAGAGATGAATAATAGTGTTCATCAACAAACTTCCCCATTGTGTCTTTTTCAGAGGAGTATGCATCAATGGCAACAAATATAGAAGTAATGTTTATAACGTTTGTGCTCTTTACGATATGGCAATTCTACATTTTGGGTGGGGTTGGTGGACAGAGAAGACTTATTCAGACTATTATTTGTCTCATAATGAATACTAGCAGTATTGTTTATTTCTTAATTAATGAACATGGTTTTAATAAGGTTATATTCACTGTTTGGTTCGGTGCTGGTATATTTATGGGTTCATTAGTAATATTAGAACTTATTTTTAAGATCGATTTTTTAGGTCAATTTTTAGGTCAAGTTATGGATTATATCGATACCACAGAGCAAAATCGAAAGGATGAAAAATATCGAATCTGGGAGGAGGAGGCTGCGAAAGAAAGAGCGAAAAAATTAGCTCAACAGAATAGTATAAATGCTGAGGAATTGGCTCGCTTGCAGAGAGAGAAACAAGAATTATTACAGCGAGAGAAACAAGAATCATTACAGCGAGAGAAAATAGAATCATTACCATTAAATAAATTATACAGAAGGGTGTCGTTATTACCTTCTTCAGTCTGGGAAAAAAAAGTTATTAAACATGACTCTGAAGAAGATGGACACGAAAGTAGTACGATTGTAATAACTACAAAAATAGAAGACGGTTTCATTGTAAAAATAGAAAGAAAAGGAGATAGCTACCATTACACAGAAAATGGGGAATATGGATATAATCATATTGGCCGGTATTATGCATATATTAATGATGTTGTAATAGGCGACATTCGTAAAGAATCTTATAAAGGCGATGGTGGGGGTAGATCCTCATCTTTTCAGTATAATGAGGGAGATATCATTCATCCAGGAGCCGGTGAAGTTAGAATCTGGATATATTATCATAAAGTTCTTTATGATTTAGACGAACCGATACGGCAACAACGAGAGCGGGAAAAGAAACTACAAGAACAGAAAAGTCGTGAAGTCGATAATCTTATAAATAAATGGTAATTTTTTAACCTGGGTATGCTGTCGACTCATGTGACTATTGCTCCAATGATTGCCATCCGGGTAGCAACCGGTAATGCCATTGATATGTAGGATGCGGCAGAACAAAGGTTTAACTTCTGTAATCAACTCTTTAAAATAGAGCAGGATTTACATGACGTGAGAGATAACACTATAAAAGGAAGGTATTAATTATGGCTACTTATAAAGTACGCTTGAAAATCACTGAGCCGTCTTTTGGTAATTCTGATTGGTATTGTGAAGCCATCAATAAAGATGGAAATAGAATGACTTTCAAATATGGAAAGTCTCGTGATGAAGTAATTAGAAAAGTAGTTGATGAGGTGAACTCAATATATTACAATGACGTTGATATACAATACTAATAATACCTAAAATTTATATAACAGCGTATATAGACTTAGGTTATCAATACAATATTACATTAGAGAGACGTATGCGGGAAATCTGCACGTACGGTTCTGTGAAGGGGAGCGCATATCAGTACCAAGTTGACCGATATACAATATCCGGCGCGTTAGTCTGGCTATCAAAACTATCGGTGTGCAATGCTATGAAGTTCTTTACTCGGCACTTGTATATACATTACTGATACATGAAATTGGCAATTATAGCAACCAATCAACGAGTTCTGAGAGAACCATTTCCTATAATGGTGATGGTCTTGCAGATACCGTATATTGCGATGGGTGTAAAGTCTCCCGAAATATTAAGATTGGCACTAATACTCTGCATATTGTTATCTGTTAATTGAAGATTACAATAACGGAAAATGGACTGGTCCCCATTTATTGGAGACTTCGTTAGTAGTATAAGTTAAGTGAGGTTTACAATGCAACGAAAGAATTACAGTAATGAGTTTAATGCCAGAGCTGTTAAGTTGGAAGTGAGTAGTGATTTAAGCATGGCTCAGGTAGTTCGTGACCTGAAAGTTCCTTACGAAGTGTTCCGGCGCTGGTTAAAACAGTTTGGCAGCCAGCCAGAAGGGACAGTGCTTACAACTTCGAATGAACATGATGAGTTGATCACATCTAACAGGAGTATACGTCAATGATTCAAATTCTTGGGAGTTTTGGTATAATTATTGTTTGTGCGCTTCTTTGGTACTGGGGTGTTATTCTACCAGAGAAGAAAGCGCTTGCGAAAGAAATTAAACGAAAAAAGGCCATCCAGGATGAAATTAATCGTAAAAACGCTGAGGCACAACATCGATTAGAGTTGTTGAAACAAGAATCATTACAGCGAGAGAAAGTAGAACAATTACCATTAAATAAATTATACAGAAGAGTGTCGTCATTACCTTCTTCAGTCTGGAAAAAAAAGGTTATTAAACATGACTCTGAAGAAGATGGTCACGAAAGTAGTACGATTGTAATAACTACAAAAATAGAAGACGGTTTCATTGTAAAAATAGAAAGAAAAGGAGATAGTTACTATTACACAGAAAATGGGGAATATACATATAGTCATATTGGCTTGTATCATGCATATATTAATAATGTTGTAATAGGCTACATTCGTAAAGAATCTTATACAGGAGATGGTGGGGGTCGATCCTCATCTTTTCAGTATAATGAGGGAGATATCATTCATCCAGGAGCCGGTGAAGTTAGAATCTGGATATATTATCATAAAGTTCTGTATGATTTAGACGAACCGATACGGCAACAACGAGAGCGGGAAAAGAAACTACAAGAACAGAAAAGTCGTGAAGTCGATAATCTTATGAAAGGATGGGGTAAGATAACTCCAGAATTAAAAGCGAAACAGGATAAAATAAAACGAGATGCTATAGAAGAAGAAAGGCTTAGAAAAAATGAACCCGTAATTAAAGTTGCCTCGCGACAGCCTATGCCTCCCACTCCCACTCCCGCTGACACGCTGACCGGGAAGCTGGCATTGCTGGGCATCAAACTCATCCCGATTCCTGCCGGCGAATTCTTCTATGGTAAGCAGAAAGAACGCAAACATCTTCGTGCCTTTACCATGACGAAATACCCGATCACGGTCGCGCAATATCGCCAGTTTTGCGCGGCGACCCGCCGTGCAATGCCCGCGTCACCGATTTGGGGCTGGAAGGAGAATCATCCCATCGTCAATGTGAGTTGGCATGACGCGGCGGCTTTCGCGGCCTGGGCAGGACTGGTGCTACCGACTGAGGAAGAGTGGGAAAAAGCAGCGCGCGGCACGGACGGTCGCGAATACCCCTGGGGCAACACGTGGGATTCGGCTAGATGTCATTGTTCGAAAAAGGACTTGGGTGACGCGAAACAGACAGCCTCGGTGGGTTCGTTCGCCATGGGTGCAAGTCCCTACGGGGTGCAGGACATGACGGGCAATGTCAACGAGTGGTGTGATAGTTGGTACCATGTCAACAATACGCGGGTGCTGCGCGGTGGTAGCTGGGGCAACTATAGTCCGGATGGCTTCCGCGCTGCTTGTCGGGGCGACTACGTTCCTTCTATTAGGTACGGCAGCGTTGGGTTCCGGTGTGTTCTTCGTTCCCCCGGACCGTAATTTTGGCTATTTAAACTTATACTTTATATTTTTAAAGGAGGCTTTATCTAATGAATAAAGTAATGTTAGTTATCTTATTACTGGTATGCTCTTTTGTGTATACCATGTGGTCAGTTGATGCTTGGGCGAAGCCGTCTACTCTTACTCATAAGCAGATATCAACAAAGAAGAAGGTTACAACAACAACAACAACAAAAACAAAAACAGGAATAAAGACGAAAATAAATCCAAAAGACGGCGCAGAGATGATACTTATTCCCGCCGGTGATTTTCTGATGGGAAGTACAGATGCTGATAAAAATGCACAAGACTATGAAAAACCGCAACACAAAGTTTATCTTGATGCTTATTATATGTATAAAACAGAGGTGACGGTAATGCAATACCGTAAGTTCTGTACGGCGACAGGTAGGAAAATGCCGAATACACCTGATTGGGGTTGGAAAGTAAATCATCCGATAGTGAATGTAACTTGGAATGACGCAAAGGCATACGCTGACTGGGCGGGTGCAATATTGCCTACCGAGGCGCAGTGGGAGAAAGCCGCGCGAGGAACAGATGGTCGTATTTACCCGTGGGGAACAACGTGGGATGAGACAAAATGCGCGAATTATACAAATTCCGGTAAAGACAATACTACAAAGGGAACCCATCCAGTGGGTAGTTTCCCAACGGGTGCCAGTCCTTATGGTGTTATGGATATGTCTGGCAATGTATATGAGTGGTGCTCGGATTGGTATGGTGCTGATTATTATAAGAATACACCGGCGAAGAACCCTACTGGTCCGATAACAGGAAATTGGCGTGTGCTGCGGGGTGGTTCGTGGATCAGCCCACCCATCGGCTGTCGGGGAGCCTATCGCGGCAACGACGATCCGACCTGCTACTACGGCTACTATGGGTTCCGTTGCGCCTCTCCAGAACCGCTAACACCGTTAATAGATGCACCTGCAGTAGCACCTGTAACACAACTGCCAAAAACAAAAATAAACCCGAAAGACGGCGCAGAGATG
This sequence comes from Armatimonadota bacterium, assembly GCA_044344305.1. Classification (GTDB taxonomy): domain Bacteria; phylum Armatimonadota; class Hebobacteria; order CAIYQO01; family CAIYQO01; genus JBAXQQ01. The sequence continues at coordinate 1,294 of JBIJDE010000206.1, read as the reverse complement.
ATACTTATTCCTGCAGGTAATTTTTTGATGGGTACTAGTGAAGAAGAACTCACCAATTTGTTAAAGGCTAATATACAATACCAACGAGGGTTGTTTACCTGTGAGATGCCTCAACATGAAGTTTATATTGATGCTTACTATATGTATAAAACCGAGATAACTGTTGCGCAGTATCGTAAATTCTGCACAGTAACGGGTAGGGAAATGCCACAAGAAGCGGGTTGGAAGTGGCAGGACACCCACCCTATCGTGGATGTAAACTGGGATGACGCAAAGGCTTACGCAGACTGGGCGGGTGTGGCGTTACCTTCTGAGGCGCAATGGGAGAAAGCTGCGCGAGGTGAAGATGGCCGTATTTACCCGTGGGGAAATACGTGGGATAAGACTAAATGCGCGAATGGATCGAACTCCGGTAATGGTAATACGACATGGGGAACTCATCCGGTGGGTAGTTTCCCAACAGGTGCAAGTCCTTATGGTGTCATGGATATGTCTGGTAATGTGTGGGAGTGGTGCGCGGATTGGTATAAAAAGGGTTATGACACGAATGCACCAGCGAAGAATCCTACTGGCCCGGTAACAGGAAACTGTCGCGTGCTGCGGGGCGGTTCGTGGGGAGACTACGGCTACTACGGCTACGGCCTCCGCGGCGCCTATCGTAACGTCAACTACCCGGTCTACGGCCGCGGTGGCAACACCCACATCGGTTTCCGTTGTGCCTCGCCTGGACAGTAATTCCACTTTATATTTTAACGATTTTTTATTTATTCGCAATGCAGTGGTTTACGCTGTGTTGATGGATGGTGAATTAGAAAGTGCTATGAAGGAAATATAAGGCTGGTTAACTAAAGAAATTATGTTATTATTTCTGATAAAATATTGTGTAAATTAGAAAAGTGCTTGACACGTGGGTGATGGTAAGAGTATTATTCTTATTGATATAAATATATTGTGTTTACAGAATAGTTACACCTGCACTTAAAAAATGAAAGAATTGCAGGAAATCACCAATACATGGTGAAAAATTACTCAGGTGCTCGAAGTGGTTGACACAATTTCCACCACTTCAGGAACGCAGCCGGTACATAAATGATTTAGTGGGAGGATAAGCATGATTAGAAAATTATTGGGGATAGTAGCCGTATTAGCCGTCTTTCTTGGTGGCTTACTTTTTTGGGGACTATCACAATTATACGCAGCCCCTGAAATACCTAAAGGTTACCTCATAAACGGCGTAACCTACGTTCCTTTGCGGTTTGTTAGCGAGAACCTTGGTGCAACAGTGTCGTGGGAT
>JBIJDE010000204.1:0-8193 GCA_044344305.1 Armatimonadota bacterium | reverse complement strand
TAAGCAGTATGTTGGAAACCCATAAAATGTTGTCAGAATCGCAATGGTCACCGGTGAACTTATCAGAATTGTCAGAAAGAATAATTAACAATAGTGCGCTTTCTCACAGTGTTAAAACAGTGCCATATTCCTGTAATGTTGAAAAGAGCTCGATTGCAGTTTCACCACGACAATCAACGAATATCGCGTTAATATTCAATGAGTTAGTGACTAACAGTATGAAATATTTCAATAATCATGCTGATGAAATAATTATTAATGTAAAATTTAATATTGACGATAATTATATTTCAATTATATATTCCGATAACGGACCGGGATTTCCAGATAATATTTTAAATAAAAATGATTGGAATGTTGGATTATCATTAATGGAAAAATTAGTAAAGGGAACTTTGCGCGGTAAAATGAATATTTTAAATAAAAATGGTGCAAAGACCATAATATTCATTAAATTAGAAGAACCCGAAAGAACGTGAGATGAATAAACCATACGAAAAAATTAGAATTATCATTGCTGACGATGACTCGTTAGTTGCTGATATTACCGAACGTGAGCTAAATAAAATAGACATCACCGTTATTGGCCGTGCATGTGACGGTAAACAAGCCGTACAAATGGTGAAAGAATTAAAGCCTGATGTAGTATTACTGGATATGGAAATGCCAGAAATGACTGGATTTGATGCTGCTGTAATAATAATGAGAGAGTGCCCCACCCCATTGATTGCCCTTACCGGCTATTCCGAACGCGAGATAGCTCAACAAGCAGCTGCTGCAGGGATAGGAGCATTTTTAGTTAAACCACCACGCGCGCAAGAGATCGACCGGGCAATAATCATCGCCAGAGCACGATTTGCCGACATAATGGAATTAAAACGGGTAAATAATGAACTTACTGAGGCTTTAAAAAATATAAAATTATTAAGCGGATTATTGCCGATATGTTCAAACTGCAAAAAAATTCGTGATGAGGGTGGATCCTGGCATGAAATAGAAAACTTTATTGAAAGTCATAGTGACACTGAGTTTACCCATGGTATATGTCCAACCTGTTATAATCAGTTATATTCCACTGAAACAATTAAACGCGAATTAGGTATAAAAGATAACTCATAATCCCAACCAAATAAATTGGACAAGTTTTCAGTTTATAGTTTTCAGTTTTTTTGACATGATTAACATGATTGACATGATTTATGGGGATTTATCGGTTTAAATGTTTGTTTCAATATAAACCCCATAAAAGATTCCTCCGTGAATATCCGTGTCTTCTCAGTGAATCTCTGTGTAAACAAAACAGTTTTAAGATACCAGTTTTCAGTTTTCAGTTTTGGTCACTTCGAATGGCTCAGTGACCATAAGCAAAAGTCTTGTTAATAATAGGTAAAAAAAATCAGATAACAATGCTTAAATAATGCTGTTTTGTGGTAGAATTAGTTAACAAATTGCAATAGCAAGAATTGGAGGTAATTAAACAATGGAGATCAAGCTTTCCGGGGTAAATACGCCGGCAGTTGCAACCAGTATGATGGGCAGCTTGCACGGCGCGGTTAATTCTTGGGACTCATCCTATTCACCCAGCGACCTCTTCGGATATTCTGGACACGCCTTCATCCTCAACATCGAACGCACACTATGCCCAAGTGGGCCTACAGCATGGGACTGGGGAGCTATTTTATTCCCACTACGTCAAATAATCTCTGCAAAGCGCATCTGTGCGACATGCGACATGCGAGATGCTGATGAAGCCCGTGAATTAATATGGCTGCGTACAGTGGAGGCAATTTCTGCAAATCATCCGGTAATCATTTGGGATGCGATACTGCCAGAGTTCTATCTGGTATATGGCATTGATGATGAGAAATGTGAATATTTTGTACATGGTCCTGCCAGCGGACGAGTTAACGGCAAAGTACCTATGAATGCACCCGGACACCACACCGGACGCGTATGGGCATTATTCCCCGCTCCCCACGTACACCCGGACAAAGCCGCCGCGCGCAACCTGGCACTGCGCGGTGCAGTTAATTGGCACAAATGGCATAACGAAGAAGATGCCCAATGGGTATTTGGCGGTGATGCATGGGATGTATGGATAAATGCGCTTCAGGAAGATGAAATGCCTCATGACGCTGGCGAATTGTCTTATAACCATACTGTTTTTGCAGAATGCAGACGAAATGCAACCGAATTTTTAACAAATCAAGGCGCAGAATTTGCAGAAGCTGCAGCAGAATACAACAAAGTCGCAAATGCATTGGAAGAAATGTGTAAAATATGGCCGTTCCCCGCACCAGCACCTGAAAAATCAGTAAGAAAAGGTCTGGTAGATTTATTATCTTCCGCGAAAGAAGCTGAAGATAAAGCGGTGAATATCCTGAAAAATACATTAGATGCGAAAAAATAACCTGTTTTGTGAATGAAGAGTTGCTAAAAATGGACTTTGCAATGTATTCTTATTACCGGCAGTTATCAATAAACTTAACTGCCGGTAATGTATTGATAGGAGAAGGTATTATGACTGGTAGAATTAACAAGGATATTAATGTGAGAAAAGTAAACGACAAAGTAGCCGTGGTAAATTTCTCCGGTGAAATGGATCTTTACTCAACCCCAGCCGCAAAAGAGAAATTGACAGAATTAATGGACGCTGGAACTTTTAATATTGTCGTTAACATGAAACACACCATGTATATCGACAGCACAGCGTTAGGCATGCTGGTGGGTGCGTTCAAACGCGCTCGCGAGAATAACGGGGAACTCCGATTAGTATCACCATCTGACCGCGTACAAAAGTTATTGGAACTGACTCGGTTAGTGAATGTTTTCAGTATAGACGATACTGAAGATGCTGCTATTTCCAAGTTCAATGGTGAGGCATAAGATGAGCACATTTGAATTAAAAATACCTGCCGATCCAAAATATGTCATGGTTGCACGTATGACGGCATCAGCAGTCGCCGGACGGGTTGGATTTGACCTGGGGACGATTGATGATATAAAACAGGCTGTTGGCGAAGCATGCAATAACGCCATTCGTCATGGCTGTGGCAGCTGCGGTAATGATTGCACTGAGATTCTACTTCACATGTCAATTAAAGAAGATGCTCTTGAAATAATAGTGCATGACCGAGGTGAAGGTTTTACCCCTTTAGATTCATATAAAGAAATTGATATCTCAGATTATAATGACCTGCCGGAAAGCGGAATGGGTCTGATGATTATACAATCATTGATGGATGAAGTTGTCATTTCCAGTTCACCTACTGAAGGAACCAGTGTATGTATGAAGAAAATGCTGATAACAGCAACAATTTCGGGGACAGAATAATGGATGACGCAACCCGCGAAACTGATGCTGAAGTAGAAGAAGCGGAAGAAAAAGTAGAAGAAATCGAAGAGATACCTATTGCGGTAATCGAAGGTGCTACCAAAGACGAATTGATATTCAATGATTACCTGCGTGAAACTGACCCGCGCCGCAAAGCTGCTCTTCGTGATAGATTAGTCGCGGCTCATACTAATCTTGTCCGCTTTCTGGTGAAAAAGTTCGCCAATCGCGGCGAATTAATTGACGACTTGATATCCGTTGGTATTATCGGGTTGATACACGCTATCGACCGGTTTGACCCCAGTCGCGGTATACGATTCGCCACCTTTGCCACGCCTACCATCGTCGGTGAAATAAAACGTCATTTCCGTGACCGAGGTTGGGCTATTAAAGTTCCACGACGATTGCAGGAAATTAACCTGGCATCAAATCGTGCTGTTGAAACCCTTACCAGAAAGTTAAATCGTCCGCCAACAGCCCAGGAAGTATCCGACCACATAGGTGTATCGCTTGAGGATACCCTGGAAGGTATGGAACTGGGACACATGTACGAACTGATATCTTTAGATGGCGAATTGAGCAATGACGATGATGATGGTCACAGCAGATTAGAAGATTATATCGGCCAGGAAGATAGCGCATTTGAAGAATATATGAATAGAACTCATATTTCTGAAGCCATTAATCGGCTATCGCCTCGCGAAAAACGAGTGATTTTAATGCGTTTCTTCAACGGGAAATCACAGACCGATGTGGCGAAAGAGATGAATATCTCGCAAATGCACGTATCCAGATTACAGCATAAAGCCTTGAGTAATCTGAAAAAAATGATGCGCGATGAGATGATTTAATTTATTTTTCGTATTAAATGGTGATTTTGGCATATATCTATTGCAGGATTGTATATTTTTTTGTATACTTCTCCTGCGCTTGGAGAGATGGCCGAGCCAGGCTGAAGGCGCTCGCCTGCTAAGCGAGTAAGGGGCCAAAAGCTCCTTCCCGGGTTCGAATCCCGGTCTCTCCGCCAGATTTTAGTTTGTTTAAGCACCCGTAGCTCAGGGGATAGAGCGCTAGGTTGCGGACCTAGAGGTCGCAGGTTCAAGTCCCGCCGGGTGTACCATATTTGAAGAGAGAAGAGAGAAGGGTGAAGAGAGAATTTTCACTCTTCTCTCTTCTCTCTTCTCTCTTCTTTTTTCTCTCTTAGGCTATTTCACACCTTTAGAAATCGTTAGAAGTCGTCCGAACGACCAAAATCGAAATGCTATATTAATTTGCCATTTGCTATTTGCCATCGACATTCACTTCACTCTTCACTCTTCTCTCTTCTCTAATCTCCCAGAACTTCTATCACCTTTGCCGCCAGCACTTGAACTGTAAATGGTTTGTGTAGGAAAGCTACACCTTTTTCCAGTACTCCCTGGTGCATTATTACATCCTCAGCATAACCTGACATAAATAATATCTTCATATCCGGGTATTGCGTCAGTATTAATTCACTTAGTTCTTTCCCACTCATTCCGGGCATTACCACATCGGTTAATACCATATCTACTTTCCCGTCATACTCAGCCAATATTCTCAGGGCATTCGCACCATCTTCTGCTACTAATATTGTATATCCCTGTTGGTTAAGTACTGCGTTGGCAAGTTTTCTTACAATATCATTATCTTCTACAACTAAAATAGTTTCTGTTCCGCGGGTACATATTGGCTTTTTAACCACCACTACTGCATCTACAGTTTCAGTATCTGTAATAGGCAGGTAAATGTTACAGGTTGTCCCATGACCTAATTCGCTATAGATAGTAATATGACCGCCATGTTGTTTTATTATACCATATGTTGTAGCTAATCCTAAACCTGTCCCCTTCCCCTTCTCCTTGGTTGTGTAGAACGGTTCAAATAAATGCTGTTTAGTTTCAGTACTCATCCCTTGACCAGTGTCACTAATAGCAAGCAGGACATATTTCCCAGGCTTTATTTCACTATATTCTGTTATATATGTATCATCAATATCTACAACTGTTGTCCCAATGGTCAGCATACCGCCTTTTTGCATAGCATCCTGAGCATTCACCGCAAGATTCATTATAACCTGTTCCAATTGCCCTTTATCACCACGGATTGACGGAATATTGGGAGTTAATACAGTATTAATATTTATATCTTCTCGTATCGCACGTTTAAGCAATGAGGAAAAACTGTTTATGGTGTCATTAATATTTATAGATTTAAAATCTAATAATTGTTTACGACTGAATGCCAATAATTGCTGCACCATATCGCGTGCTCTTTCACCAGCTAATATTATTTGTTCTACGGAATCTTTTCGCGGGTCACCATCGATAAACTCATCAAACAACATATCACCATAACCAAGGATTGGGGTAAGCAAATTATTTAAGTCGTGGGCTACCCCACCGGCTAATTGACCGATGGATTCCATCTTCTGGGATTGCTGGAATTGTTCTTCCAGTTTCGCTTTTTCTTCCTCAGCGCGAACAGATTCTGTTATATCATGAACTGTTCCTATCAAACGAATAGGAATATTTTTCTCATCAAATATCACTTCAGCTTGTTCATGTAATATTCGTTCTTCACCATTTGGCAAAATTATACGATGGTCTATCAAATATGGGGTTTTATTGATAAATGAGTTTTCTCTAACTTCTTCTATATTTCTCTTATCATCCGGATGCACGCAGTTATAAAACAATTCCATATTTGCATCAACAGAACCCGGCTCATATCCAAATATACGGTATGTTTCATCAGACCAAAATAAATTATCTGAATTTATGTCATTTTCCCAACTTCCAATATGTGCGACGCGTTGGGCGTTGGCAAGCCTTGCTTCATTTAATTGCAATGCGTTTAAGGCAACAGTACGATCGGTAATATCTCGTACCGTGGATACCATTAAGTCTTGATCTGGTAATGGAATATTACGGGCATAAATATAACGTTTTTCACCGGTTTTAGTAGTGACCATCATATTGTCCCATATCATACGCGCCGGGTCGCCACTGGCCATGTCGATTGTAACTGTATCAATTACCCATTTACGATAATCAGGATCAGGGTAAACATTCTTGAAAAATGTTGGGACATCTACAATATCCTCATCAGGCCAACCGTATATTTCTGTAAATTGCTTATTTACATATAATTGTTTACCGGTGCTTATGCTGTTTAACGCCAAACCAATAGGCAAATTATCAATCACTGCCTGAATAAATTCGTTTCGCTGTCGCAATTCCTCTGCCGCAATTCGCAGTTCTTTCTCTGCTTGTTTTCGAATAAGAGTATTTGTCGTTATATTCGTAAACATCCTTAATTCATCTGTATCAGGTACGCATTGTTTATCGCTGCCGGCAAAAGTGATTGTACCGATCAGTTTATCATTATGTACTAATGCTATTCCAATAAACCATTCAAATCCAAACAGTCGTTCAATAGAACTTGCAACTATTGCTGGTATCGACCCGAATGATAACTCATGCAATGTCAACTTCTTGCTGATATCATTTGAAATCATCATTTTATATTGTTCTTCAGTTATCCGCGCTCTATATCCGATCTGTTGTTTGCCCAATAATTGAACGGCCGGTGAATTTACATAATCCTCTAAGGTTGAGTATTTTACAACTAATTCAGAAGATTTTTCATCAAACAAGTTAATCCATGCCGCCTTGGCATTAACCAGCTTTTTTATATGATAGATTGCAAAAGGAAATATGTCATCATATAATAAATCTGCAATTTCTAAAGAATATTTATTCAAAATCTGCAATGACTGATTTCGTTTAATTATTTTTTCGTCTTGCATTTTTCGTTCGATTAGTTCTTGTTCCAACTCGCGGGTACGATCTGCAACCAGTTTTGATAAACGTTCTTTTTCAAGTTTCTGCATTAAATTTGCTGTTTTAATTTTCACCATTGCCCGTATTTGTGCGATTAATTCTTCTTCTTCAATTGGTTTAGATAAAAAAGCCTCACCCCCAACATCTAACGCTTTAATACGGTTTTGTTTATCAGTTTTCAACGCCGTTATGAAAAGCACCGGAATATGAACTGTATGTTCATTTGCTTTCAGCCTTCTGCATACTTCAAACCCGTCCATATCCGGCATGATTATATCCAATAATATGACGTCAGGGTCTTCCGCTATTGCTAATTCAATACCGGACTTTCCATTCAAGGCGGTTAATACTTTCGCCCCGGGAAAAGCGTCCATTATAACAGCTTTTAATGTTATCAGGTTATCCTGATGGTCATCAACAGCCAATATGGTAATACTATCTGTTACCATTTATCTGCTCCGAAATTGTTTTTATTAATAGCTCTTCTTCAACTGGTTTGGGTATATAACCGTCAAAACCATAAGAAAGTATCTCTTCGCGGTTTCCTTTCATTGCACTGGCTGTCAGTGCAACTATCGGGATATGTCGCAAATTATCAATATTTCTTATCGCCTGTAATGCTTTTATACCGTCCATTACTGGCAGAGAAATATCCATTAATATCAAATGTGGTATATGGGTAATTGCCTGATTAACGCCAATTTGACCATCTTCTGCCTCAATAATAACAAAATGGTCCTTCAGTAATGCCTTAACCGTCATCATATTATCAGGATTATCTTCTACCACTAAAATAACCGGTTTGCCATTAATTGGCGCAACTATTACTGGTTTTATCTCACTCTTCACCACAACCGGTGACGGCGGAGTCACCATTTTACCTATCGCCATTAACAAGTCATTCTTATTAATATCACCTTTTTGAATCAATTGATGAATATGGTTGCCGGTCAAGAAACTTAATTCCTCACGGGTGACATGCTTTGCTGTCAAAAT
>JBIJDE010000202.1:0-8212 GCA_044344305.1 Armatimonadota bacterium | reverse complement strand
TTTCTTTTTAGCGGCGGCATTGTTATTCCCGGTGTTAGCCTTTTCTGCACCTACCGGTACAGCGTTAATTCCAAATGCTGAGGTGTTGTTATTTGGCGAAACCAGTGCTTCATATGAGTTCAATGGAAGCGGCAGGTTAGATTCGTCCGATCAGGACGGCACTTACGGGTTGCAGACCGGACTAATGGGTGGAATTGAAACAGGAATAGACTACGGTTCTGATAATAAACCAATCTACAATGCAAAATACCAGTATAATAATGGTGATGGTGGCGTATTACCATCAATTGCAATTGGTATGCAGAATCTCGGTTCCAAACGAAAAGTTCAATATTATGCCGTGGCGACCGCATCGACACCATATAAATTAATGAGCGCATCATTCGGATTATTGCGCAAATCAAGCAACGAATATATAACCATGGCCAGTGTTGAAGGCAAATATGACCTTTTAAAATTATCTGCCGACTACGCTAATGGTGGCGGACTTAACCGACATTCATATAGTGCAGGCATCGTAACTAACAACCTTACCTTTACTTATACCCGATATCATATTCAAAACAGTAATCTTAATTATTCGTTTATGGTAGGGTATAAATACAGCAGCGTATTATAATTCAACTCGAAAGAGATAACTTTTGTTAAACCAAAACGATATTCATTTGACTAAAAAATGCACCGCGCACGAAAGCACATTACACGGGGCGCGGGCATTTGTATTAGATAATGGCATATTCCGCATCTCAGTATTGCCGGAATATGGCGGTCGCATCTGCAGCCTATATTACCGTCAATTAGGTCGCGAAATACTGGCGACTGATTTCCTGCATCACCCTCCCCCTGCCCGTGGATTTAATGTGCGCGGCGGCTGGTGTGCGGCTTTTCCGTCATTGCTGGCAGATGGCGAACTGCTGACGAATAACGAATGGGAAGCAGAAATCACCCTTAATACCCCGGAAGCTGTCACTGTTAAGATGACCTGCGCCATAACTTCAATTTCCCATTCGCTGGGTGGTATGGTACGCCATATCCCCGCGACGATAACCGTCAACAGGATTGTATCGCTGGTCGCCGGTGGTGAAGAAATAACCGTTGAGGACATTATTACCAATAGCGGTGCATGGCCAATGCCGGTAACCTGGGCAGCGGCGATTTCTTTACGCGCGTCTGATGGTGATAAATTAATCATCCCTTCCCAATTGCTGACGTTGATGAATGGCGATGGACCGACTACCGGTGAGATAAATTTCACCGACATTAAAACTACCCCGTATCAATCCATGGCGGTGGGGTTGCGCGACGGTTGGACAGCTTTCCGACCCGCTGATATGCCTGTCGATATTAAAATTGAGTTCCCGGTGGATTTATTGCCGAATATGGTGGTTATGGCACATCGAGATAAAGTCGGTAGCGACAATTACTTGCGCGTTCAGCCACTGGCGACAAAAGGTCCACTTGCAGAAGACGGTCAAGGCAACGCCCTGGTGCTGCCGCCAAATATTTCAATTAGACTGCCCATCAAATTAACCATCGGCAATGCCGTTGTGAATACCGGCAGATTTGGCACCGAAGCATTGAAAATAGCAACTATCATTAATGATACTAAAGTACCATCTGGCCGCGCCGGAATATGGCGCGTTGGCGGACAGGCAGTAGTCATCAAAACCCACAAATATCTAATTTTCGTTATGCCCGAGTTCAACGAAGATACCATGTTGACACCAGAAGACCTGACTCAGGTTGACCTGATATTAGTTGGCGATGATATAAATGGTGCACAACTGGCGAAAATTGCCCACCGCACCAGCGCCCGCATCATTGGTTCTGCATCGGTAAGGCAAACTCTGTTATCATCCGGCATCGCTGGCGACCGGTCAGTAGCGTTGTCACCCGGCGCACGCTTTGACCTGCCCGGACTGGGAATAGTGGCAACGCCGGCATACCAGGATGAAACCGGCGAAAAACTGGGATTCTTAATCCAAAGTGATTATCTGGCATTATATCACACCGGCAACGCAGAGTTCATCGGCGAGTTCAGTGCCATCTGCGAATCATTCCACCCACAATGTGTATTGATACCGCTGGATGGAAGAATGACCCACGCAGAAACCTTGCAAGCTGTGAAATTATTGCAACCGCGCATGACGGTACCACTTGGCACCCTGAACAGCGAAATGGATTTCTCCCAGAAAGGAGAAGCCCAAATCCCCCCCATCGCCACCACACTGTCAATAATAGGCAACGGCTTCATCTTCGACGGTTACCGGGCAAAAGAGATAACCAGCACATTGGAAGATGACGACGGCACCGGCACCGGTTCGCTGTTTTAAAAAATGTGGCGTTACCGTCTCGGTGACGCTTTTCCCCCATATTTGAAATATTGGGGTATTAATGATATTATGTATACGGAAAGAGACAGGATGCAGCAAATACATTGCCGATATCGGCGAGACATCAGTACGGCACAGATAACGTTGTCAGAAATAAAGCAGATTTTATTAGACGCCGCGAATAGGGCCGGGATAGAAATCGACAGTAGCAAACGCGGTTTGTTATTAGGTTCTCCACTGGCCGTTGGTGCTGCCAGTGATGATGAACGTTGTATCTTCTCACTTACTACACCGGAGGATCCCGGTGAAATACGTCGCAAGTTGAGTTTGGAATTACCGCAAGGTTTACAGATTATTAATTGCTGGCAGGTAAATTCAGGGACAGCGGACGCGGATTTAGCGGTTTTTGACGAATCGGTCTACACTATTATGTTGCAAAACCCACCATCTGGTGGAGAAATAATTAGCTTGATTCGCAATTTTATAGCGCAAAAAAGTATCATATTCACCCGAAAGCGCGAAAATAAGACGCAACAATTAGATGCGCGGCGATTGGTGAAGTATGTAAGATTAATATCAGCAGATAAAAATTGTGCTGAGTTGGAAATGGTTTTTCGCATCAGTAATGACGGCGTAATACGACCAGACGAAGCTCTGACAGTAATGAATATACCTGCTGATAATATAACGGTTCACCGCATAGCTATGCGGGCGTCACATTGGCGCAGACCTACCCCTTCTTCTGCATTGGGGTGGTGGCGGCGCAGATTGACGCGTGGTTAAAAATTTACCGGAGCCCCCGCAACTGATGCGGTGCGGGCAGCCGGAAAAGCAGGTTAATTAATGTTAAAAGAGATTATTGTAAATGCCGGCGAGATGGAATCGCGAGTGGCGATTCTTGAAGATGGCCGGTTGATGGAACTGCATATTGAGCGGGACCAGAAAATTGTAGGAAATATCTACAAAGGCCGCGTTACCAAAGTGCTAAAAGGTATGGATGCCGCCTTCGTCGATATCGGTATTGAAAAAAATGCCTTCCTCGCCGTGTCTGACATCGTTTCAGAAGATGACGATGAAGGCGGCGGAAGATTCAAACGCTTCGGCATGCCCTCTATCACCACCCTTTTAAAGGCTAATCAGGAAATTCTGGTACAGGTTATGCGCGCCCCCATGGGGACGAAAGGTGCCCGAGTAACGACCCGTTTGTCGCTGCCCGGCCGCTATATGGTACTGATGCTTAACGGCGGCGGCCATAGCGGAGTATCGCGCAAGATTGAAGACCCACATGAACGCCAGCGACTGCGCGCTATTGCCGCTAATCTGAAACCCGGCAACTACAGCTTGATCGTGCGCACCGAGGCTGAAGGTCGGACTGAAGAAGAATTGAAAGCCGACATGGAATTTCTGGTGGAAATGGCGGACCGCATCACCGCGAAAGCGGCTGTTACCAAAAATCCCAGCCTAATCCATGGTGACCTTACCCTTATCTCACGCCTTATTCGCGATTCTTTCACCCGCGATATCAATCGCCTTGTTATCGACTCCGAATCCGCTTATGAAAATACGTTGGAATTAGTGGGGATGATTGCACCGGGTATGAAGGAACGGGTATTTTTATACGATGAAAAAATGCCGGTTTTCCACGCTTATAATATCGAACCGGAAGTCGAAAAAATGCTGCGCCGCAAGGTTTGGCTACCTTCCGGCGGTCACCTGGTGATTGATCAGGCAGAAGCATTAACGGCAATTGACGTTAATACCGGCAAATTCATCGGTTCGGTTGAACTGGCTGAAACGGTGCTGACTACAAACCTACAGGCTGCCCACGAAGTCGCCCGCCAGTTGCGCCTACGCGACCTGGGCGGTATTATCGTCGTCGACTTCATAGATATGGACAACCCGCGTCACCGCCAACAAGTTATCACCGCATTCAGCGACGCGTTAAAGAAAGACCGCGCAAAAATTAAATTCCACAATATATCATCCCTTGGTTTGGTTGAAATGACCCGCAAACGCACCGGCGAATCGATGCATAGCCTGCTGACAGAACCGTGTCCATGCTGCAGCGGAATTGGTCGGGTACAAAACGCCCTTACCATGGCACTACGGGTTGACCGCGACATCGCTGCCCTCCACGCCACCCACCCTGACACTGAGGCTTACCTGGTACGGGCACATTCACGGGTAATTGCTGATATGCTGGGGTATGAAGGCGAGGCGCATCGCGACCTGGAAGCATATATAGGAAAGTCGATTTATCTGCGATTAGACGACGATTTTCACCCTAATGCCTACGAAATCAACCGCGTCACCATGGAACAGGCACTTTTGGCAGTACCAGGATTAGAATGCAATGATGTTGTAGAAGTTCAGGTTATTAACCCTAACCCCGATATTTCAATCGATCAAATCGGCATTGCAAACGGAATATTTGTAATAGTGCCGGATCTGGACGCCCCGGTTGGCTCGCGAGTGAAGGTGAAAATTACCGATGTCGGCACTTCAATAGCACTGGCAGAACCGCTGGCTAAAGAACAGAAAGTATTTGGCAGAGCGCCGATACTCAACGTCGAACCATCAACTTTTTACTCATTGTCAAAGTTGCCGGCATATCTTCGCGAAGAACAGGCATCTACCCCACCGCGAGAATGGCCGGTATTATCCCCAACCGCAGTAGAATCAGCGGATGATATTACTGCCGACATTGTAATTTCGACACCGGGGAAAGCAACATATCGTACACCAAGAAACTCTGCACCGCAGGCGGCGTCACAGCCGTTTGTTCCGGCAACCGCGCCGGTACCAGTTCCTGCTCCGGTTGAAGCTGTCATTGATAAAGATGCGGATAAGAAAAAGAAACGCAAACGCAAACGTAAAGTAAAAGGCGCACAGGAAGACGTCATTATTACTGACGAGATTGCAACAATTGATAATACCATCATACAAACAATAATTGATGACGATGATAATATTCCGATGGAAATGGGCGATGATGACGACGATGACATGCCAACACAAGAAGAACCTACCAGCAAGTCACGCAATAAACGCCGTCGCAAAAAACGCAAAATAAGCGCATTAACAACTGATATCTTGCCAATTGCATATTCCAACACTGATGAACAATTACCAGAGGATACCGATTTTATTATTTACGAATCCGATGACAATATCATCAATCTGCTAATTCATTCTGAATTAGATGTGGTTGGAGCAGCATTACCTGAAGCTGTTAAGACTTTAACTGAATTAAATCCAGAACAAGTCATTGTACCTGAACCAATACCAGTAGCGGAACCTATATCCGACCTGGCAGCATCCTTGAGTCCTGATGTAGAAGAAGAATCTCAATCGTTACGCAGACGACCACGCGTAAGAAAAAGAAATCCTAACGTGGGCGGCAACAATGAACCGCAACCTAAAAAAGAGTCAGGGAATAAACTGCAAGAAATTGGCATGCCGGAACTAACCTTCGACGAAGCAATGGATATCTTCCGCGCCGCCGAAAGTGCCGAAATATTTAATAGCAACAAATCATATGAGATGCCGGTAATCGAGCCGGAAACAGTAGTTATTGAACCGGTATCTGAACCAGAGCCAGAACCAGTTGTTGTAACACCCAAACCGGCAACTAAAAAGAAAGCACCGGCAAATAAACCAGCCGCAAAACCCAAAAGCACGCAAAAAGTTGAAGAAAAACCAGCAGTGGTAGAAATACCGGTAATTGCAGAAGTACCTAAGGTGGAAGAACCGCTGTCAGTTGAAATAGCTCCGGTAGTAGAAGGAACTCCAGCGCCAAAACCAAAAACACCTGCAAAACCACGCCCAAGCCGCGCCAAACCGAAACCAGCGGTCGTGGAAGCAGCACCGGTAGTAGAAGAAGTTGTGCCAGTAGCAGCACCAGCAAAGCCCAAGTATGTACGACCGAGTAGGGCCAAAAAGAAAGAATAGATGAAAAATAGATAGATGAAAATGAGATAGGTATTTGTTTATTCAAATACCTATCTCATTTTATATCTATTACCCATGGCTTGAAATTTCTTAATTGATATTATTTTTACAAATATCCTGACCACTAACTAAAACAAATCCCTACATAAATTTTTCGAATCTTTCTTTGGTGGCTTTGCATATTGGGCAAACTGCTGGTGGGTTGTTGCGGGCGCACAGGTAGCCGCATACTTTGCAGCGCCATACCGGGTACGGTAGGGACGTAATTAACTCGTGTTCGTGAAGTGTGGCATCTGTTGGCTGTACCGGTTCGGCCGGACGGCGTTCCGGGATTGATTCTGCTTGGACTTTGCCTTTTAATACTCGTTCGCTGACGTATAACCCGCAATAACAAACATCGAACTCTTCCAGGTCGTCATCGCGGTAATAGCAAGGGCAAACAATGTCACGGTCGGCGTCAGCATCACCTATGCCGAACCGACAGGGACAGACCATGTAACCGTATTTTGCTTCGTTTGCCAGCAATCCCTCAACGATAGATTCTGTCATCTCCATATCAGGATTCAGGTGGTATCCACTGGCTTCGGCTTCTTCATTCAGACGTTTTACCGTTGCCAGTACCAATTCGCGGGAAACTTCACTCATCTTTAAATATCTCCCGCAATTCATTTTCTTTATATCCAATCAGGCAATCTTTATCATCAATTACCATGGTAGGAAAAGAACATCGGGGATTCCATTTCATTATAGTTTCACGAGCAGCTTTCGCTTCTTCTGGAGATAATTTATCTACTTCAATACAGTCGTAACCAGCGCCTAATTCCGCTAATAAAGCCTTGGCCTTTTTACACCAGCCACAAGTGGTCAATGTATACAATGTTAAACTCACCGGGCGTTTACCCTCAACAGATTCAATACCCATCACAAACACTCCCCTATTTTTATATATTTTACCAAAATAGCGACAAATGAAACAGGGGAGGGATAAATATTAATAAATCATTAACCATGATAGCACTGCCGGGTTCAGGCACGCATCCAGGTTCTACTTAATTTTAATAATTAGGCTTAACTTTCTGGATGCAAGCCAGCCCCCTTATCTCCAATAGAAGCGTCAAAATGAATAGTCACACACCAGAAACTACATTAAAATGAAAGAATGTGGTCGTCGTAGAGACGCAAGATTTTGCGTCTTGTACAATCGGCACAATCTTTAAATGATATACAGTTTCGTGTTCTGGGGAAGGCGCGAAAATCGCTCCCTTCTTGCTGTGTGGAAAGGGACACTTCGATAAACTCAGTATGAACGCAAGTCCGGCGTATTTCCAACAATCTATCATTTTAATTAAAATCTTGGACTCGAGGTAGGGGAATTGCATAGTATTCTACATATCTTTTTCAGAGATTTAATCGACAATTAAAAATCACTTCGATTAAGATTTTTTCTTTCATTTATGATAAGAAGTAATTATATATAATTAATATAATATTAAATAATATAGAAACTGGGGGTTATCATTATGAAAAAATTGAAATCACTTCTATTGTTGATGATAAGACGGAAGCATCCCTGAAATACAGGCTGCTTATCGTTTTTTAGATAATGATAAATTAACTCCAGAAAAGATATTAAAATCACATATTGAAGTTACATTAAAACGATTAGCTCAGTTTTCCACTATGTTGTTGATTGATGATTTGAGTTATCTTGATTATACAAATAAGGGAGTTGCAAATGAACTTGGTATGACTGGAAATAGGAACTCCTATGGCCTGGTAACATCTCCGCTTCTTACTGTAACCCCCGACCGACATTGTATGGGATTAGCTAACTGGAAAACATGGTGTCGTGATTCTAAACTGGAGCCATCATCACAGCGCTGGTTTAAAACAAAAAATCGAAGAAAAAGAGACATTCCACTGGTTAA
>JBIJDE010000200.1:0-8283 GCA_044344305.1 Armatimonadota bacterium | reverse complement strand
AGTTGCCCGCCAGGTCGGATTATTAAAAAGTACCGATGATGGGATAGCCTTTGTCCCAACACGTGAGCGGGTAGTATTAAATCATGTCGCATCAGTAAATAAGGGATTACTCCCCAATGATGCTATTCGTGCGATTTTTCAACAAATTATTGCTGCAAATAGAAACCTTGAGCAACCCGTATCTGTTGCGTATTTAGGACCTCCTTTTACATTCAGCCATTATGCCGCTCAACTAAGATTCGGTGCTACCAGTCATCTCATAGAGGCTGATTCTATAAGCGATGTAATTGATATGGTCGAACATGGTAAAGCTCATTACGGGGTAGTACCTATTGAGAACTCTACAGAAGGGGTAATTCGAGAAACATTAGATGCTATGTACCGTTGTACTTTATCTATAGCGGATGAATTGAATATTCCGGTACGACATTCATTATGGGGAAGCGGTTCGATTAACGATATCAAAGAGATATATTCTCATCCCCAACCGCTGGCACAATGCAGAAATTGGCTGCATAGAGTATTACCTGGTGTCCAGTTGCAAACCGCATCATCAACTGCGAAAGCTGCAGAAATCGTCGCGAACCGTCCTGAGTGTGCGGCAATATGCCAGCAAATGGCTTCTGAACAATATAATTTAAATTTGTTAGCGGATCGTATTGAAGATTCTCCATATAACCGAACAAGATTCTATGTGATTGGACAAGCTAAATCACAACCAAGTGGAAAAGATAAAACTTCGGTGGTGTTTTCCGTTAAGCATACGGCCGGTTCTCTAAATCATGCTTTACGGGTACTTGAAAATCATGGCATAAATCTTACATTAATTGAATCAAGGCCAACTAAAGAAATGCCGTGGCAATATCTATTTTATATAGATTTTCAGGGTCATATTGATGATCCACGAATTGTAGCCGCATTAGATGAAATGCGTGAACATTGTTTGTTTGTAAGAATATTCGGAAGTTATCCGGAGGGGAATTAATAATGAATAAGCCAAAAGTAGCATTATTTGCACCAGATTGGGCTGTTGAAAAAGTATTTGATGCCAGTCATCTGGAAAAAATTAAAGAGAAATGTGAATTAATTGATTTAAGATTTAAAAATTCAATTGATTGTCTACCTCAATTATCAGGCATTGATTATATTTTATCAAGCTGGGGAATGCCATTAATGAATGAAGATTTTTTCAAATATGCTGATTCATTAAAAGGCGTTTTTTACGCTGCAGGCAGTGTGAAAGGTTTTGTGACAGATGAGGTATGGAAACGAAATATTATTATAAGTTCAGCTGCAATAGTAAATGCAATTCCGGTAGCAGAATATACATTGGGGGTGATATTACTCGCCAATAAACGATTCTTTCAGACTGCTGCAGGTGCCAAAGAATATCATGCCATGCCCGGTAATTACAAATCATCAGTTGGGATAATAAGTGCAAGTTTAGTCGGCAGACAAGTGATGAAATTGCTTTCTAATTTTGAATTTGAAATCTCTCTGTATGACCCATTTGTAACTGACGAAGAAGCTATAGCACTGGGAGCCAAGAAAGTTTCTCTGGAAGATGTAATGAAATGTAATATTGTTTCATTACATTCTCCAAATTTACCGCAACTGTACAAGCTGATAAATGCAAGTTTATTTGCATCAATGCCTGACGGCGCAACATTTATAAATACTGCCCGAGGTGCATTGGTCGATGAAGCCGCGTTACTGAATGAATTACAATCTGGCCGAATTTATGCGGTATTAGATGTGACAGATCCAGAACCACCAGTAGAAAATTCACCGTTCTATACTTTGAAAAATTGTATATACACCCCTCACATAGCCGGGTCATTAGGTGATGAATGCAAGAGAATGGCATCTTTTGAAATAGATGAAATGTTTAGAGTAATTGACGGGAAAAAACTGAGAAATCAAGTAACAGCAGATATCGTAGCACGTTTAGCGTAAATCAATTAGCATGACTTAGCTGCAAAAAGTCAATGTATCACTATCATCCTGCTCGGAAATCGTAAGCAGGGTGATAGTCAGTTAACAACCAACTCATCACAAAAAAGTCAAAATTTTATAAACGAACTTTTAAATTGTTGATTTTTAATATATTATTTTATTATATTTCATTAAATAGTTTGTCCACGAATTATCACTGTGACGAATCCGGCATGTAAGTCCAGCAATAAGTACCACCGGTGCAGCATTCGGTATAGAGCCCGCTACTCATCCCCTGTAATTATCCCAATTATGTATTTAATACCTTGCACTTAATCCCATGCAGGGGATAATTTTGCCATTTGGCGTGTGCATTATAGACAGTCCTACTTTTTCGAATTTGATATCATTTTTTAGTTGGGTATGTTTTCCTGTGATATTTTCTTCGATTAATTGCAGGATGTCTTTGTCTGTAAGCATAACAATCCCAAAAGCGAATATAGCGCAATAGCCGGAATCTTTCAGCCATATTTCAGATGTATATTTATCATCAGCTGAAGTACGGATGGCGCCAATTACTAACGCAAAAGCACCAATCACCAGCCCATTCTCGGTCGCTTTTGTAAATCTTTGACCGAATGTTGTACTGGCATTCGGATTTGGCGCCAGTGGTTCTGTTTCTGTGTATGATTTATAGTATACAGAACTGATGTGTTTTTTATCTAAAGTTATAAATGTTGTTGCCGAGTTTACAGGCAATTTGCTTTTTTCTGTATCAGCAGGATTGGGAAACTGTTCCATGGCGGTCTGCGGCAACTTATCCTTCATGTTATTCTCATCAATCCGATAATATGATGATGTTTTATCCATCGCGAATGTTGTCGTAGATAAAATAAGAAATAAAAATATTAATTTGCCAGACATTATGCCATCCTTTATATATACTTAGTATCTAATCTTACCACAAAGTTCCCTCTTTTAAAAAATCTATCCTGTCAGACATTATTAATGAAGAGTGAAGGATTGTCGTTTTCGCTTGTTTGAACATCGGATTGAGAGGATTTTTTTGATTTAAAAGATTTTTTGTATTGAACTGTGATTATTGAATTAGAGCAGGCAATTGTAAAACCTAATGCATTGCAATCATCTTACTCGGAATACTCTTGGTTATATATGTTTTGCAATTTCCTCACAGATTTTTTCATGTGGAAGTTTGTAGTTTAATGTGAAGAATCTAAATTATCGAATAGATAATCCATTAAATCCTTTTAATCCTCTCAATCCGTGGTTCAGACTATATAAATTATCGGGGACGAATATAAAAATCTCCGGTGGCGGCTGGTAGGCGGGCAACCGTTCGACGGTCGTCACCGGAAAATAAATAGGCTCAGGTTATTTTGCTTAATAACAGCCATCGTTTTTTTAACGGCACATCACATATTAATTGAGCGGGACAGACGCTACAATCAAAATTGTTTTTTGCAGGTTTCTCGTTGTGACGTTCTCGTATTTTATTACATTTTTCTTTTAGTTGTATTAATTCATTTTCCGGCATGTATTACCTCGTCAAAAATTCTACTATTGCGCGAACTGGTTCTCCTGTGCCGCCTTTTGCTCGATAAGGTCGAGGTTTATCTATGAATGCAGTACCGGCAATATCAAGATGTGCCCAGCATTTATTGGTAACAAATTCCTGGAGAAACATGCCGCCTTGAATTGCTGATCCTTCTCTTCCTCCAGAGTTTTTAATGTCGGCAATATCACTATCCATGAATTCGCGCACTTCTTTGTCAAATGGTAATGGCCACATTAATTCTCCAGTAGCTTTGCCGGCATTAATTAAGCGGTTCTGCAAATCTTCATTATTGCCCATTACGGCTGTCCATACCCGTGACAGTGAAATAACACAACCACCAGTTAGAGTTGCCATATCAATTATTTCATCAAATTCAAACTCTGAAGCGTAAGATAACGCGTCTGCCAGGGCAAGTCTTCCTTCGGCGTCGGTATTGTCAATTTCAATCGTTTTACCGTTGCGTGCCCGTAAAATGTCATCAACTTTATATGCCCCACCATCAATCATATTTTCACACGCGGGGATCATACCTGTGATGGCTATATTAGGCTTTAACTGTGCTATAGCCTGCATTATTCCTATTACGGCGGCAGCACCAGCCATGTCTGCTTTCATCGTTCGCATTGAATCAGATGGTTTTAATGATAAACCGCCACTGTCATAACACAAACCTTTTCCAATGATACAAACTTTTTTAGTCGCATTTTCTGGTTTGTATTCAAGTTGTATAAATCGTGGCGGGTTAGTGCTGCCACGTCCAACCATGTGCAGGCAATTCATGCTCTCTTCAACAATTTTTTTCTCATCCCAAATGGTACAGGTTAACTGATATTTATCAGCCATTTCCTGCGCTTTGCCTGCCAGTATCGCGGGTGTCATGCTATCAGGTGGCTCGTTAGCCAGGTCGCGCGAAAAACATTCTGCTGTGGCAACTATTATTCCACGCTGGACAGCTTCTTTTACATCAGGTGTTTTTTCTTCAATAATTAATTCATCAATTACCGTCGCTGGTGATTCAGGTGAAATGGATTTAAATTTATTAAATTGATAATCACCAAGAATTGCCCCTTCGATATATGCCTGCACACTGGTACAAATATCGTCAACAATCGGTAAAGCCGAAACGATTTTTTGCATTTTCAGCTCTTTAACAGCTTTAACAATTTTTGCCGATGCTTTTCTAATGTCATCATTTTTTAAATCAGCTTTTTTACCCAGGCCAATTAACAAGATAGTTTTAACTGGCAGCTTATCAAAAGTTGGTATAGTTAATAGTGAACCTGCTTTGCCGGTAAATTGATGGTTTTTGATTGTTGCTGTCAGCCAACCACCAAGTTTTTCATCAACAGTTAATGCTGTTTCAGATAGTTCCAAGTTCTCATAAATATTAATAACCAATACATCTGCTGATGTGGTTAAGATATTTTCTGTTGTAGTTATTTTCATATTTTACCTCTTATTTTTGAATGGGCCTTCTTGGTCTGTTATCGGTGACAAGGCTGTATTTTCGTCATGATGATGATGGTCGGTTAATCTGACACTAACAATCTTCGAGACGCCGGCTTTTTCCATTGTTACACCATATAATACATCTGCCGCTTCCATTGTACCCTTATTATGGGTAATTATCAGAAATTGGGTGTCTTTTGTGAAATCTCGCAATACGTCACAATATCTTCCTACATTAGCCTCGTCAAGAGGCGCATCAATTTCGTCTAATACTACAAATGGACTGGGTTTAATTCGCAACATAGCGAATAATAGGGCGAGTGCAGTTAATGCACGTTCTCCACCGGATAATTGCAGTAAGTTCTGGTTGCGTTTTCCAGGGACAGTGACATTGATATCAATACCACTTTCCAACACATCATCTGGATTAGCAAGTTCCAGTTCTGTTTTCCCACCACCGAATAACCTAACAAACAGGTCTTGAAATTCTCGTTTTACTTCTCCAAACGCCCAGATGAATTTTTCTTTACAAGTAGAATCTATTTCGATAATAACTTTCGATAAACTGTCACGGCCTTCTTCCAAATCTTTGCGCTGTCCGATTAGAAAATCGAGACGAACTTTTACTCTCTCAAATTCATCAATTGCACCAACGTTTACAGTACCTAAATCATCAATAGATGATTGCAGTTCTTTCATCCTGATTAACGCAATTCCTTTATTCTGAATAGGAGTAGCTCTTTGAGCGGCTTGGTCGGTGGTTAATTTGTAATCATCGAATAACTGCGTTTCTAAAAAACCAATTTCGGATTCAATTTGTGTTGTGCGAATATCTTGATTATGTCTTTTATCAGATGTTTTTTCAATTATTTCACGTTTTGATTTTTGTAGTTCCAGGTTTTCGCTTATTTTATCGAGAGTGTCTGCCCGTTTTGTCTTTGCGGTATCCAGGTCGCCACAGGTGCGGGCAAATTGCTCGCGCATGCGTAATAATTCATTTGCTGTTTCGATCTCTTTTTCTTGAAGAGTTTTGTTGTTCTGGATTAATTTATTTACAATTTCGCCACTTTCGTTCAAACGCATGCCGGATGAATCACGTAAAGACTCGGCACGTTTTCCAGCATTTATTGCATTATTTTGACGGCCTTTTAATTCAGTGATTTTAACACGTAGTGCAGAATATTTTTCTGATATTTCATCACGTTTTTTCTGGTCACCCTGTAATTCTTCTTCTGCCTTTTTAACATTTGCATCTGCAATTTTCTGATTATTTTCAAGATTAACTAATTCTGATTTACACTCAGTTACTTTCTTTCCGGCATCATTCAATTCATTTTGCAGCCATTCATTTTCTTTTTTTAGTGCGTCTATTCTATCAACTCTTGATTTCACGTCTCTGTTTATTCCAGCGATATTTCTTTCTGCTTCATTAATCAAGCTGGCAATATTTTCTGAATCTTTTCCGAGCTTGGAAATTGAAGCATCTAAATTTTGTATATCTGTAATTATTTTCTGCCCGGCATTACGTGCTTCATTTGCTCTTTTTTCTTCATTTGATACGGTATCATTAAGTTCAATTAGTTCTCGTTTTCTCTTTAATAATCCACTGCCTCTACCCATAGAACCACCGGTAATAGTTCTCGCCGGTGTAACAACTTCACCATCAAGGGTTACAATGCTTTTCCATCCTCGCGCTGAACCAGATTTTGCTAATGATAATGCGGCGTCGATATCTTCAGCAATAATTATTTTCCCTAACAGGTGTTCTGCAACCAGGGTGAATCTATTTTCAAAATCAACTAAATCAACCGCAATCCCCAATATGCCTGGGGTCGGAGGGAAATCAGCACAAGGTGCCGGTTTTACAATATCTAATGGGATAAACGTTGCACGTCCGGCCTTTTTATCTTTAAGAAAAGACACTGCTTCCCGTGCAGATAGTTCGCTGTCAGTCACAACATCCTGCAAATCAGCGCCTAATCCGACTTCAATAGCTGTTTCCAGTTTTGCAGGCACCTGTAAAATATCTGAAACGGGATAAAACTCACCTTTTATAATTCTTTTTTCAGAGGCTGATATTACAGCTCGTACTCCAGGGTAGTAACCTTCCAGAGATTCTTCCAGTTCTTGCAAGGTGCGTTGACGTGCTTTTAGTCCTGCCAGCGACTCGCGTATTTTCCCTTCTTCACGCCTTAATGAACTCTGTTTTTCAATTGCTTCATTTCGTCGTTTCATCATTTCAGAACGATCAGAAGTTAATTTTTCACGTGCTGCAATTTTTTCGTTAACTTTTTCTTGGGCAGAATTTAATGAAGTTTTTAACTCAAGTAAAATTTTCTCCAGTCCAACAATCTCATCAGTTATTCGCATTGTCCTGTTTTCTGAAGTGGTGAGAAAAGATTCCGCCTTAGTCAGTTCATTTCTCGCTCGTGCAGATTTATCCAAAGTTGATATATATTCGTCACGTAATCTATTGATTTCTTTTAATTTATCTGTTACTAATGCACCTGATCTTTGATAATCAGCATCAGCATTCAACATATCTGCTTCAATGTTGACTAATTCCATTGCCAGTTTTTCAGCTTCTATTTTTGCGTTAGCAATTTCTTCGGAGAATTTACCTTGCTGTTCTGTTATATCTGCGATTTCCAGGTTGATTCTATCTATTTCGCGATTATTGGATTTTTGCTGTTCTTTTATTAACTCAATCTGGTTTTCAATCCCCTGAACAGCAGTTGCCATCCTGCCTTCTAATTTTCTTTGTTCTTCCAGACCATCTTCCAGCAATTGTAATTCAGCACGTAATGTTGCTTCTTTAATCTCTACAGTCTGCAATTCGTGACGAAGCGACTCAAGCTCCTTAACAATCTCTTCTTCACGTTCTTTCGACCGTTGCAGAGAGCTATGGAGACCTTGAAATTGCATTACCAGCAGTGATAATTTTAAATCTGTTAATTCATCAGAAAATCGTTGATACATCTTTGCTTTTTCAGATTGTTCTGACAAAGGCAAAATTTGTCCCTGTAACTCTTCAATAATATCTGATACCCGTAATAGATTTAGACGAGTTTGTTCTAATTTGCGTAAAGCTTCTTTTTTTCGCGCTTTATACTTTGTTATTCCGGCAACTTCTTCAAATAATGCACGTCTATCTTCTGATCGAGAGGAAAGAACCGCATCAACTTCACCCTGACTAATAATGGAATATGATTGCTTGCCGAGTCCTGTATCCATGAATAGATCCTGTACATCTCGCAGTCGTACAGGTACACGATTTATTTGATATTCCGACTCTGCTGATCTGAAAACACGTCTGGTGATGG
>JBIJDE010000199.1:0-8305 GCA_044344305.1 Armatimonadota bacterium | reverse complement strand
CTACCATTCACCAATACTTACTTTTAATAAGATAACCAACAACATAAAACAACACTTGCAGATAAAACATTTGGTTTTGCTATCATATAAATAACTAAGAACAGTTAAGAAAGGATGTCACATTATGTATATACGAAATATTTTAATTTGGAGTTTATTACTCTGCCTGCTGACACTCGCCACAGATGTGCATAGCATCAATGCTACTGCAAAACTCATATTCGACAAACCTTCATATTTCCTCGGAGAAAATGTGCTTGCGCATTATGCTTTGACGAATACTGGAAACGCGCCATTTAGTATACATGTTGGCGGTGATTATCGCGGGGCACCTTATGAAATGAGTTATCAAGTAACCGTGTCAGATTCCAATGGACGGAATATATCAAATCTATATAATAATGTTCAACATCATGGTGGTATCAGTACTGATTTTAAAATTGAACCCGACAAGACTTTCTGGCATTCTGTTCCTTTAATGGACTATGCTGATATCACAAAATCAGGCATATATACTATAAGCGTATACAATTCATTTGGAATGAATAACAACAAAAGTAATAGCATAACACTCACAGCAAAAGGTAAAGTAAAACTAATAATGCCTACAGCTAAAAATGCTGCAAAAGTAATTAAACAAACGCTTTCATCTTCTATTAATTATGGTGGCACCATGGGTGAGAAACATTATCAATATGCGAATTTTACTACCTTGCGTTACCCTATTTATCTGTCACATCTTACTACTCTCGCAAAAAGAGGTGATACACGTGCATTACATGGTTTAAGATATATGAGAGATCCATTAGCTACTCGCAATATACTTATTCTTTGTGACAATACTAATTCAAAGATTGCTGAAGAGGCACGAAAAACATTACTACAATGCATTCCAGATGTAACTTCAGATAAAAATTTTAAAGCATCGTCTGGAAACACACTTAATAACTCTGATTTTTCATGGTCACCTAAATTAGTGCCAGATGTAATGAAGTTAGCATGGACATTACTAGAATCTTCAAATAGAGAAACGCTTATTGAAGGAGCAATCATTATCAAGGAAGTTGGTATACCAAAAGATATGCCAAATTTCATTAAAATATTTGACCGTGTGTTAATTTTAATGAAAGATGACCCAATAGAACAAAGTAAATTTTTACGATCCATTAATGCTTGTGATTCACTAATGGATGCTGGGATAGAATTGTTAAAACGTGAGGCGCACCCGCCAACCAACACTGACTCAAATGCAAGCAATTTAATAACATTATGTGCCATAAACGAAAAAAACACTTATGAAGCATCTGAATGGAAAACTACTTCAATAAAATTATTAAAAAATCCCATTCCTTTTATACGGGCAACAGCATTATCAAAATTACCAAATAAAATTGAAGATAACACCATACTCGAATTAGTAAAAAAACTTATTTCTGACCCAAATCCACCTGTACAAAGTGAAGCCTTAACAGTTGCTAAACGTGAAAAAAGAAATCTATTCAGTAATGATGCTCTCAATGTTTTACAAGACACACATAATGAATGGATAATTTCTCAAGCATACAATACAGCAGTGACTTGTGGTATTCAACGTGACAGGGCATTAGATACAGTAATTGGACGACTTGATGATACAACTATGACATATACCTTACTAACCCGTATTATATTTAATGAAATAGTTGGTACCAGTAGTGGCAGCGGTAATGACCACGTAACACTAAATAATGCTATCCAGTTAAAAACAACTTGGCAGACATTTCTAAATGCACATAGGGAAGAGATTCGTGCTGGCAAACGTTTTAAAGTGCCTAACCCGCCATTAACGCCAGAGATGTTTTTACCTGTACATCAATTTGATTTGCCGAATGGTAAATATTGGCCTGAGACACCCGCAACGAAATAACTTATTATGTCTGAAACTGTTAATACCGTTCAAAATCATGTATCCAGAGTCGCGTCAGTGATACTACAGCACAACTGGCACTAACAGCAGACGGTGTAACCTGATAGCAACCGCATTGTAAT
Organism: Armatimonadota bacterium; assembly: GCA_044344305.1. Classification (GTDB taxonomy): domain Bacteria; phylum Armatimonadota; class Hebobacteria; order CAIYQO01; family CAIYQO01; genus JBAXQQ01. Next base: position 6,277 of record JBIJDE010000199.1, on the reverse strand, counting down.
GAATGATACAGTTGATTTCGCCGGTTTTCAATAAGTTAAAAAAAGAGGAATATTATATGCATCATCATCTAACAATTGATCTTAATGGTACCTGGACATTCGCATATACATTGTCACCCTACAATGATGCACTGAAGACACGGGCAGCAGCAGAAGCACATGGATTGAAGTTTGTTTCCTGCACCGTTCCCGGTAATTTTGAATTGGATTTGCTTGTGCAAGGGATTATTGAAGACCCTTTTATCGGCATGAATATCCTACAGTTGCGCCAATTCGAGAAAGCGCATATTTGGTACAGTCGCGAGTTTTCTGTACCGGATTTTGTCGGTGAACCGGAACTAGTTTTTGAAGGATTAGATTGTATTGCTGAAATCTACCTTAATGGTGAATTGCTGGCAACAACAGATAACATGCTTATCGAACATATCATTCCCGTCAGTGGAAAACTGCAGCCAGCAAATGAATTGCTCATACATATTATTTCACCTATTGAAAAAGCCGCGGAATTTGATTATCCACCCGGAGTATCCGCCGGACCCAATAATATGGAATCACTGTATGTTCGCAAAGCACCGCACATGTATGGGTGGGACATTATGCCGCGGGCAGTTTCTGCCGGTATCTGGCGGCCTGTTACCATCCGTTTTAAACCGCATACGCGTATTGACGACGTTTTCCTGATGACGCAATCGATTTATGATGATCATACTTTAGCAAGATTATACTGCCGATATCAGGTTGCCATACAAGATAAGAATGCAGAATATACCTTCACAATAACCGGTCGTTGCGGAGATTCTCTTTTTACTCAGCAAATGCCGGTACTTTTCAATGCAGGTTTCATTAATTTCGAAGTTACTAATCCACAATTATGGTGGCCGCGCGACCGCGGGCAGGCAAATCTTTATGCTGTAGAATGCACTCTGGAAGAAAATGGAAAAATTCTTGATCGTTATACTTTTACACATGGCATAAGAACTGTAAAGTTGGACAAAACTTCAATGACCGATGCAGATGGCAATGGACAGTTCCTCTTTTATATTAATGGAGAACCTACTTTTATTAAAGGCACAAACTGGGTTCCTGCTGATGCGTTTCACTCTCGCGATATCGAACGTATCCCTATAATGATCGAAATGGTAGAAGAGATAGGATGCAATATGATTCGCTGCTGGGGTGGTAATGTGTATGAAAATAATCTATTTTATGAATTATGCGACCAGAAAGGTATTATGATATGGCAGGATTTTACCATGGCCTGTGCCGCCTACCCTCAGGATGCAAATTTTTGCGAACGATTTACCATCGAAGCGCGCGCAGTGGTACGCCGATTGCGCCAGCATGCATCATTGGTACTCTGGGCAGGTGATAACGAGTGCGATCAGGTACTCGCAATGGGTTGGGGCAATATTCCCGGCGACCCAAACCGTAATTTACTGACCCGTAATGTGCTTCCTGAAGTGCTGCGGGAAGAAGACCCACTACGGCCATTCCTACCAAGTTCACCATATATCAGTCCTGAGGCATATTGTGGTAATTACAGCGTTAATTTGCCGGAAGATCACTTGTGGGGACCGCGTGATTATTTTAAAAGTGATTTTTATCGAAATGCGATTTGTCATTTTGTAAGCGAAATAGGCTATTTCGGTTGCCCCGATGCAGCGTCGTTATGCAAATTCCTATCACCGGATAATGTATGGCCATATCAAAATAACACGGAGTGGACATTGCACAGCACTGCGCCGGTGGCAGAACTGCATAATAACGATTACCGCATCTCACAAATGGTGACACATCTGACCGTATTATTTGGCACAGTGCCAGATACTTTTGATGAATTTGTTACTGCCAGCCAAGCTGCCCAGGGAGAAGCATATAAATACTTCATCGAACATTTCAGGGGAGAGAAATGGCGGCGTACCGGAATTATTTGGTGGAATCTTATCGATGGTTGGCCACAATTTGCCGATTCTGTAGTGGATTACTACTTTGCTAAAAAACGAGCATTTAATTATATCACCCGATCGCAACAGTCATTTTTCCTGATGCTTCGCGAACCAGTCAATACAATACAGGAACTCGTGGCAGTAAATGATACCAGAGAACCGGTATACTGTTCATACTCTATACACAATGTTGATAACAACACAATCGTTGCAGATGGAAATGCAAATATACCTGCTAATAATTTGGTAGTTCTCGCTGATATTCCATTTAGTGCCAACGAGCAACGATGCTACAAAATCAATTGGATCACCCAAAACGGAGAAGGACAAAATCATTATCTTGCCGGTATACCCCCGTTTAACCTCGAACAATATCTTAAATGGGTAGAAATTTGTGAGTTATGAGTCGCGTTATACGATGCTTACCGAAATAAGCATCGTTGTGAATCGGCAAATAATTTTACTCCACCTTCAGCATAGAGAGTAGAAAGAATATTTTGGTCATCAGCGTTAATAAATTCACATCTAAAAACGAACCTACACCGAAAACCGTTTTCTAACTATCGCCGCTATTTGCGGGTTTGTCATTTTATCTACGGTTTCAATGGCGAGAATGCGTTTTACAAGGCCTTCGTGTTCAATACGTTTTCCCAACTCCCCTTTCGCCTCGCCCGGGCCAATAATCAGGAAAGATTCTGCGTCACGGATTACTGCAATTACTTCATCATAATAACTGTTAAGATGGTTTTTAAATCGATTATCCAGGATGTCCTCTACCGAGTTATTTTCCGAGTCTGTACCACCAGTAAAACGGTCACGTTTTTCTGTACCGGATAATACTTCCTTTATTTCTTCACTTTTACCAGTGAGCAGTACAATAACTGCCTTCCTATGGTCAATCCACAATCCAACTTGTTTTTTCATGATATTTCTCCATTTTCAATAGCTATTACAGCTTTTTTTTGATATCTGTTTAGTTGCCTGAGAAGGTTACTGACATATCCAGATAATAAACATTTGTATCAATAATATATTGTACCACACATTTCTATTTAAAATTTCTGATTATTTGAATGGTTTCAGTTTCTACATCCATGTTAATTATACTTAGCGATATCATCCTCGGTTAAAATCCCGCCATTTTCGCGGAGAGCTTTTTGCAATGTCGGCACATCAATTTTACCCGGAGTTACATTTTGCTGGATTGATTGCCAGGCGGCGATACCGGCAGCCTCACCAGTCAGCATACATTGCACCATTACCCGCAGCGAGCCGAGAGCGACGTGGGTACATGATATACATCGACCGGCAGCCAGCAGATTTTCAATTTTTTGCGGAATCAAAACGCGGTATGGTATCTGGTATTTGAATCCAGGTTCCGGATGAAATGTTGTTTTATCCATCCCTGCCCCATCAATATGGTGAATATCAATAAAGAACGAACCATAACCAATAGAATCAATCCATACGCGCTCCGCTTTCAAATCTTCTTCTGTCAGTATCAAATCACCAATGATGCGTCGCGACTCGCGGATACCCACAGTGTTGGGGGTGGAAACCATGTAGCAGTTCTCCATTCCCGGCACATATTTTCTAAACACATCGATACTCTGGTAAGCCTGCCTTCTACCTTCCATGGTGGCGTAAGTAAGGTCTGCCGCTTTGGTTGAATCAATATTAGTAATATGAGTGAAGTTTATACCGACCTGGTCTGGACGTGACGGAGTATGCCAGAATCCCATTATTGTACTTTGGAATGGTTCCATGTCTCCGTTGTCCTGTGCAAGTTTCCAGATATTCTTTAAATGATAATTGCCTTGTTGAAACTTTGTTAACTGCTGCCATTCGACCCCGCCAATAGTGAACATCAATGTTACCGGTTGGCACTTATGGTCATTGGGACGTCCAAAATCAAACGGTGCGCCTGCAGATGCGGCAACGTCGCCATCGCCGGTACAATCAATAACTCTTTTAGCTTTTATTACCTGACGGCCTGCTTTATTCTGGATTATTGCGCCGGTAATCTTTCCATCTTCAACAATAGAACTGCTGAATTGAGTGTAATAAAGAATTTTTGTGCCGGTTTCCTTTATCATACGGTCCAGCAAAAATTTCAAACCTTCTACTTCAAACCATACACCATGTGGATTGCGATGAGCAACGCCATCACCAACTAATCGGCTTGCCAATTCATCGGCTATGCCGCCAACTATGCGGTTTTGCAATCCCCATGCGCAATAAATGCTGATATGGCCATGCCCACCGGCACCAGCAACTCCGCCAAGGCAGTTAAACTGTTCAATAATCAGCACACTTGCCCCTATCCGCGCAGCAGCAAAAGCCGCCGCTAAACCGGCAGGACCGCCACCAACAACCAACACATCAACGTCATCAACAATCGGCAGATTTTCTTCTTTAACTAACATGTTTTTCATGAGTTACCTCTTTTAATTCTTACAGGACTTTCGCTTAAGGTCACTTCGTCAAGCTCAGTGACCGGTCGCTGAGCCTGACGAAGCGACCATTTTTAGGCAGAATTATCTTATAAAGCGAAATTCCTGACTTTTTTAAAATTTACGGCAGATAACATCCGTTCTGGCGCAACCTGGTGCGCAAGTCGTTAATATCAATTGCCCTTACATCATTATCAACCTTTACCGCCATGGCAGCGGCTACTCCGGATGCCTCACCCATCGCCAGGCATACCGGCATTACCCTGGTACTCCCTTGTACAGTGCGGTCGGTAGATATAGAACGTCCGGCAACCAGCACATTACGGAGTTTTAATGGAGTAAGACAGCGATAAGGTATCCCATGCGAGTCGCCTTTTCCATAATGCATTGCCCGGGTCATTGTCGGGTCTTTTTTATTCAGCAATGATTCCCCTACTTCATTTTTTGCAGTATGGATATCAATGAAATAACTATTGCGGCAAATCTCATCATTAAATGATTGTCGTGCTACCCAATCGTCAATTGTCAGAGTATAGTCGCCTTTAATACGACGGCTTTCGCGAACTCCCATCAATGAGCCGGTGTTAACCAGAAAAGCGTTAGCGAATGCCTTGGGATAATAAATTGCCAACGCGTCGCGAAATTGCTTTGCCAGTTCGCGACCGTCAATCATTGCTTTTGATAAACTATGCGGGTCAGTCGAATCAATGTCCCATAGATGACCGGCATTAAAGCCTACCGTTTTAGGTCCTACAATATTGTTGCAGGCGTGGGTATCTTTTATCAGCGGAAAACGCGGGTCTTGCGCCATCGCCCATATCGGACTGTCCGGATTATTATTATGCAGGTATACCCCGTTCAGGTAAGCGTATTCATCAACATTTGTCAGTTCAAAGCAATGGGTTACCGGCATCATTTCGCCTTTATTATCGCCTTTTTCAAAATCAGCTCCAGCAAAAGCACACAAATCAGCATCGCCAGTACAATCTATCACCACCGGTGCTCGGTAAGCTTTCAATCCTTCTTTGTTGGCAACCAGCAGATAGTTTATATTTCCGGCATCATCGCGGTCAACGCCTATACATTGCGAGAAAAACAGCACTTCTGCCCCACTGCCAGTTACTAACTTATCGTAAATACCTTTCAATAACTCGTGATTAATAGGAACCCAATCAACGTCGGTATCTTTTACATGCGGCATTCCAGCTTTGCATTCATTTAATACTTCCAGCGCGATACCGCGATAGATAACCTGTTCTTTATCAGTATATGGGCACCAGGCAGGGACAAGACCCGAAGTTCCCATACCACCCAGCATACCGGTAGCCTCAATCAGTAGCGTTTTAGCACCTTCTCGTGCCGCTGCCGTAGCCGCCGCACATCCGGCAGGACCGCCACCAGCCACAATTACATCCCACCCGTCATAAACAGAAATCTCACGATTTAACAAATATTGCATAGTAAATACCACCTGAATCGATTATACATTTTGAAGATACGTAAGGCAAATAAATAGTTTCTATGTATCCCATTTGTATTAACATGGAGGGGCAGGATGGGCAAGATAAATTTCTATATGAGAACTTTCACTTCAGGTCACTTCGACAAGTAGCCTGAAGCTGATCCTATCGAAGCGACCATTTTTAAGCACATTTCTTTTTAAAAGCGAAAGTCCTTTTATGAGTTGATGTTTTTCCGTATTTGGCGAAATTCTTCATGTATATCACACATACATTCAAATATTTTTGGATCAAAGTGATGTCCTGCTGCTGCTATCATCATGGGAAATGCTTCTGCTTCGCTAAATGCTTTTCGATATACCCGGTCAGTTAACAGGGCATCATATACATCAACTATTGCAACTATGCGGGCGCACTC
>JBIJDE010000385.1:0-5040 GCA_044344305.1 Armatimonadota bacterium | reverse complement strand
GACCATCGTGCAATAGATGGCGCGGTAGGTGCTAAATTCCTCGCTGAATTAAATGCTGTTCTGCAAGAACCATTAAATTTATTGTAAAAATAGATTATCCGGTGGATTAATAGTCTGCCGGATAAACATCTACTGGTATCCATTCGCGAACAGAATTTATTAAATAAACCTTATCTGCTTTCATTAATTCATTAACTGTTATAACAGATTCAATTATTTGCCCCGTATCCAGTAAATATTGTCGAAATGTGCCATTTAATAAACCACATTTAACTGTTGGTGTATATAATCTACCATCTTTTTCTATTACCACATTGGCAATTGTACTTTCAGTTACTTCTCCTAACTCATTTTTAAAGATTACATCATCAAAGTCAGGATGTTGTTTTCGTGAATTTTCATAGAAGTATCTGCTTGTTGTTTTATGGTAAAACATTTTATCTTTACTATTTACATTAAAACTTGAAACTTTAACTCTCCAATTAGAATTTTTTCTTTCTGGATAATTCTTAATTTCAATTTTAATCAAACCATTTTTATTTAACTCAACTCTTATAATTGCTTTATCATGAGGAAATACTAATTCAGACAAATCGGCTCGTAAATCATCTAAACTAAACTTAAAAGAAAAATAATCAGCGGAATTGACTAACCTTCTCAAGTGATATTTTTCCAAGAATATTCCTTCATCTTTACTCCACAGCATTGTTTCAAATAATGAGAATTGTTTTGAATGGGAAGTTATAACTAATGATTTATTCACCGTTTCCTGCAATTCATCATCAACAGTTGAATCCCAGGTTATTCCACCCCCTACCCCATATTCAATGACACCGTTTATCAAATCAATTAATGCGGTTCTTATTGCTACATTGAAAATTGCATCACCATCTGGTTTTATCATTCCTATTGTACCGGTATATACTTCACGTGATTCATTCTCTAATTCGTTAATTATATCCATCGTTCGTACTTTGGGAGCGCCGGTAATTGATGCGGAAGGAAATAAAGCGGTGAATATTTCAACCAAGCTTGCATTAGTAATGGCAGAAACATTAGATATCATTTGCCAAACAGACGGATATTTCTCTATTTTGAATAATTCTGTATTAATACTGCCGATTTCCGCAATTTTACCTAAATCATTTCTAACCATATCAACTATCATTAAATTTTCTGCACGATTTTTTTCAGAATCCTGTAACCATTGCGCCATTTTAATATCATTTTCATTAACACACTCGCGATGAGCAGTTCCTTTCATTGGTTTACAAATAATCTTATTACCATCTTTTCTAAAAAACAGCTCCGGTGAGACAGAAACAATTGCAAAATCATCACACTGTAGAAACGTACTATATATCGATGGCTGAGAATTATATAAATATGAAAATAATTGTACTGGTTCTCCAGAAAAAGCACCATTTAATTTATAGGTAAAATTGACTTGATAAGTATCACCAGCCGCAATATATTCCTTTACCTGATGAATATTATATTCATAATCAGCTTCATTGATATTTGAAATTAAATTTGGTAATAAGTAATTATCAAACTCTGGTAAAGAGACTGAATCATAGCCTTCATATATGCCAAACATCATTAATGGGAATCTTGATTTTTTTACTTTTAAGACAGTGTCGAATCCTGATGATGCTTCATACCCTATGTATCCAACGGCAAAATATCCATTTTTTGTTAATAATTCAATTTTAGATAAACTGTTAATAATTTCATCGGTAGAACTTACAACAATAATCTCAATTGGATTCTCAAAAAGAATCCAACCGGGGTTTAACTCATCATTATTGTAAATAATTGCTTTAAAGTTCATAATAAAAAAATCACCCCGCCAGTTAACAGACGAGGTGATAATGCCTTACTTAAATAAATCAGCAACATCCTTCTTCACAGTTATTACCATGAGAATGTCCGTGGTCATGTCCACATCCACACCCGCAACCATGGTCTTCAAATTGTGGCAACCAACCTTCGTGTGCTTCAAATAAGTCATCAACCAGATTCCAGATCTCTTCAAGGCTTAATTCAGCCGCTGTATGAGGATCCATCATTGCCGCCTGATATACATATTCTTTATTACCAGTTAATGCACCATATACAGCTAATTCCTGAACGTTAATTTGAGTTCTATCAAGAGCTGCACAAACAGGAGGTAGATTACCAACTTTTAACGGTTGAATACCATTTTTATCGATTAAACATGGAACTTCAACACATGAGCCTTTAGGCAAATTGTCGATTAAATCATTATTCAAAACGCTGCCGTGTACCAGTGTTGGTACATTAGTCTCCATTGCGTTAATTATTTGACTACCATATTCTACTGAACGTTTTGGGTTCTCGAAACCTATACCATTTTCTAAATCTTCTGCCATTTTGCTCCATCCGGCAATTTGATTTACGCATCTTCGTGGATATTCATCTAACGGGATATGATATTGTTCAATTAAATCCTCACGATTTCGCTTTATATGCCATGGACCATATTCGCTGAAGTGTTCGCTACTTTCAGTTATATAATATCCTATTCTCATCATCATATCTAAACGGACTTTATCCCAATCAGGACGATACTCAGCGGAACCAACCATATCAAAAATACGAGGATATAAATCTTCACCTTTATGATCGAGAGTTAAGTAAAATGCCATATGATTAATACCAGCGCAAGTGAAATTTACTTCTGCAGGATCAATACCAAGGGCTCTTATCAGATGATGATGACTTCCTTGAACGCTATGACATAAACCGATTGTTTTAACTTCAGTTCCTACCAGCATAGCCCAGGTATTCATTGCCATCGGATTAACATAATTTAAAAATGTTACATCAGGGCAGACATCTTCCATAATTCGACCATAATCAATCATCACTGGGATTGTGCGCAAAGCACGGAAAATTCCACCAATACCGAGAGTATCTGCAATGGTTTGGCGCAGTCCATATTTCTTAGGAATTTCAAAGTCAGTAATAGTACATGGGTCATAACCGCCAACTTGAATCATATTAATTGCATAATCTGCACCTTCCAACGCCTGATAAGGGTCGGTAGTTGCTATAATTTTAGGGTTGGCATTCCAACTTTTTGCAACTTTCTGAGCCATTTTATATGAAGTCTCTAAGCGAGATTCATCAATGTCATACAGTACATAAGTACTTTCATTCAAAGCTGGGTATGACAAACAGTCAGACATCAAATTACGGGCAAATACAGTACTACCCGCACCAATAAGAGTTACTTTAGGCATAATAAATCCTTGAAATAGTTTTGCTTACCTATTCATAAGCAAATATTAATTACTACAAAAATTTTGTTATTCCTTTAATAATCGAACTTTAAGTGATTTTTTGATATAATTATATCATATGAATAAGCCAAATATCTTATTAATTTACAGTGACCAGCATCGATGGGACTGCACCGGCAATGCCGGTCATAATTTAATTCAGACACCAAATATTGATAGCCTTGGACGTGATGGTGTAACTTTTAATAATGCGTACACGCCAGCACCTATTTGTGTCCCTGCGAGGAACAGCTTATTATCTGGCCAATGGCCTGGCAGCCATGGAGTTGTTTTTAATTTTGATGGTGAAACATTCAAACGTCCTGATTTAGATATTCCTTATCATCCTCGAATACTTTCCAATGCTGGATATCATTCATATCATATTGGTCGCTGGCACATTGATAAGTCATACAAACCTCATGATTTTGGTTTTCATGAAGAATTAATTGATTGGAGATATGACAAATGGAGAGAAAAGCAAGGTATATCACCTGCTCCATCTGATAAAGGAAGATTCGGTCAAATGGATCCATACATAACTCCTGAACAGTCATCACTACATTGGCATGCGAGGCAAGTTGTAAAAAGATTAGAGGAATCAATTGAAGATCCCGATCCATTTTTAATTCATTGGAATTGTGTAGAACCTCATTTACCATGTCGCCCCCCGGAACCATATGCATCCATGTATAACCCGGATGACATCCAACCCTGGCTGGGATTTTATGACAATTTATCAAACAAACCTTATATCCAACGTCAAATGGGTATTCCATATCGTGGCATGACATGGGAAAATTGGGCTCCTGTAGTATCTCGTTATCTTGGTACAATAAGTTTGTTAGATAACGCGATAGGTATAGTTTTGAATGCTATGAATAAATTGGGTTTAACAGAAGACACTATTGTAGTTTACACCAGTGATCACGGCGATCTTTGCGGCAGTCGTGGCCGGGATGACAAACATTATGTAATGTATGATGATGTAGTAAAAGTACCAATGTTTATGAGATGGCCCGGTGTTATTAAACCAGCCACTATAGTTGATGATTTCGTTAGTAACGCAATAGATTTACCTGTTACTTTCTGTACAGCAGCGGGAATAACCATACCTTCTAAATTTCAGGGGAATGACTTATTACCGATAATAAATAAAGATAAATCGGGTAGAGATTCAATATTTTCAACATATAGTGGCAATCAATTTGGTGCATTCTCACAAAGGATGGTGCGAACGAATGAATACAAATACATCTGGAATGCAACAGATGAAGACGAATTCTATGACATGATTAATGACCCGGCTGAACTAAATAATCTAATTGCAAATGATGATTACGATGAACAATTGGCTGAAATGAGATATCGTTTGCAGAATTGGATGGAAGATATCAAAGACCCATTATGGAACAATGGAAACATTGGACAAATGATTTAATTCCCGCTGACTTCAACCGATTATTGATTTATGGTAAAATTAATTCGCCAGTATAGTTATCTGGCGTAGAGGAGTTATTTGTGGGAAAATATTATGTATCCACTCCTATTTATTATGTTAATGATGTACCGCATATTGGTACAGCGTATCCAACAGTAGCCGCTGATGTTATTGCTCGATTTCATCGTATGAATGGCGATGATGTCTTGTTTTCTACAGGAACAGATGAGAATGCTACAAAAGTAGCACGAGTCGCTGCAGAAAAAGGTATCGATACACTTAAATTCGTAG
>JBIJDE010000559.1:0-3266 GCA_044344305.1 Armatimonadota bacterium | reverse complement strand
ACACCATACTGCTGTGCAAAATCTAATTGAAATATTATATAAAAACGGTGATGTTTATTATAGCGAATACGAAGGCTGGTATTGTATTCCATGCGAAACCCATTTTATGGAAGCACAACTACACGAAGGAAAATGTCCTGATTGTGAACGAAATGTTGAATGGATGAAGGAACCAGGGTATTTCTTTAAATTAAGCAAATATCAGCAACCGTTACTTGATTATATTGAAGCCAACCCTAACTGGTTGCAGCCTGATTTTCGCAAAAATGAAGCCGTTTCATTTATTAAAAGCGGCCTGCGCGATGTTAATATTACCCGTAAAGCAGATTGGGGGATACCAGTTCCTTCCAACCTTCCCGGTTCTGAAGGCCTGGTAATCTACGTATGGTTTGATGCTGTAATTAACTACATCACAGTCGCAGGTTTCGGACAGGATGAAGAAAAATTAAAAGAATGGTGGCCAGCACAATCGCATATTGTAGGTAAAGATATTTTTACCCGATTTCATGCGACATTATGGCCTGCGATGTTAATGGGGGCAGGTCTTGAATTGCCTAAGACAGTAGTTGCTCACGGTTTCTGGACTATTGGTGGCGAAAAAATAAGTAAGTCAAAACATAGCGGAAAAGGTTTTCGAATTAATCCACTTGACCTTGCCAGTGAAATAGTTGATGCAAGTGGAGCAGATCTTGATATCGCAGTTGATGCTTTACGATATTTCCTGCTCCGCGAAATGTCATTTGGTGCCGATGGCGACTTTTCATTAGAAGCATTATTCCGTCGATATAATAGCGATCTGGCAAATGATCTGGGCAACCTTTTAAACCGTACCATAACAATGATTGGCAAATATTGCCACGGAAATATACCAACACCATCCCCCGTTTTAACAAATGCTGTTAATGCGGCTAATTCAGCATATGAAAGTTTAAATGGTGAAGTTGTAAATTATAATGAAGCACTTAAATCAGTATGGGAACTGGTTAGTTTCCTGAATCGTTATATAGAGGAAAAATCACCTTGGAAACTTTTTAAGGCAGGCAAAACTGAAGAAGTAGATAATGTTATGTATACATTGGCAGAAGGATTACGTTTTGTTGCTATCATCCTCAGTCCATTTATGCCGACAACCGCAAAACAAATAGTCACACAAATTGGGTGGAATACAGATGTTTGGAAATGGGATGATTTAACATGGGGTATATTAAATACTAATAATACTGTTTGCCCGGACAAACCAATATTTCCACGTATTATCGAAAAGAAGGAAACCATAATGTCAGACGAGATTATTCAAACAACAGAACAAGTTGCTAAAGTACCTGAGGAGATTAAAACAGCTCCAATTGAAGAAGAAAAAAAATTAGAAACCCCACTTATTACAATAGATGATTTTGCCAAAGTGCAACTAAAAGCAGGTACAATTATTGCTGCTGAAAAACACCCGAAAGCTGATAAACTGTTGAAACTACAGGTTGAATTAGGTGAAGAATCGCCACGACAGATAATTGCTGGTATTGCATTAGCATATTCACCCGAAGAATTAATTGGGAGACAAGTGGTAGTAGTTGCAAACCTGCAACCAGCCAAACTTCGTGGTGAGATATCTCAGGGAATGTTATTAGCCGCTGATATGGGTGAGAACGGAATGGCACTGTTAAAACCAGATAAAGAAGTTGTGAACGGTAATAAAGTTAGATAATATTAAAATTTAGGCTTTAGGCGCATTATATTTTTAATGCGCCTAATTATTCATAATAGATAAAACGCCATCTAATCTTATAGCGCATCCGTACCATACAGCATCGTTATCATTCCATATTTGAGGTTTAGCGGCAAATTGCATATTCACCTCATAACCATTTTTACTTCTATATCTTAGCATCATTTCTATATCAGTATGATTTCGCAACGAGTCATCTAAAGTAGCCCATAAAATACCTTGGTCCTCTATTCTTAGTGTTCCAATAAACAGCATGAAGTTATTTGTGATTTCTACAGATGTATAACCAATATCATTAACGCCATCGCTAATATAGTCAAAAATCCATCCTATACCCTTTGTGTGTCTTAATTTAAATATAAATCCGGGAATATTTGCAGTGAGATTAGAAATCATCTTAAGCTTTTCATCAATTGCAAACTCTGTTGTTTTCAGACTTGTAACATCTGTTATTACCCCATTAATACCGGCTGGTTTGCCATCTTTATAAAAGACTTTACTCGATGATTTTACCCATAGATATGTACCGTCTTTATGTCTAATTCTGTAGGTTGAAGGTTCATATCTACCTTCTAATACTTGTTGAAATTTTTTAATCAATAACGGCAAATCATCCTGATGGACATACACAGTGAATGGTTTACCTAATATCTCTTCTGAAGTATACCCGAACATTTTTTCAACAACATTACTCATATAGAGAACTCGTCCATTGATATCAGCACTAAAAATTATATCATTTATATTATCCAGTACTCTTGAATATAATCCTGCAATATTTTCCAGTTTTACCTCTGTTTTTTTCCTCTCTTCTAATTCATAACGAGCAGCTTTATACAAACGAGCATTATCGATTGCTATTCCAACCTGATTACCAGCCAAAGTTAATATCTCTAAATCATTGGATGTAACAATTTTTATTTTATTATTTATAAGATATAAAATTCCCGTTATCTGCTCACGAGTTTTCAATGGAATAGCAACGAAAGTTTTAATATCTAATCCTGAAATTAATTCAAGACGTTCGTAAGTAACAGGAAACTCAGTTCCCTCAAATGAATTACGAATTACAGGCTGGCCACTATTTACTATCTGTGATGCTACTGAACCTGGTGATATTGGAAAAACAGATATTGCTTCAGCGACTTTACGAGTTAAACCATGTTGAGCAGCCATCGTTAAATTCTGATTTTTTTCATCCACTAAATAGATAATTCCAATTCCCATACCGGATATTTCCAATATTTTACTACATGCCATATCTAAAATAACTTGTAAATCTAATGAACCGCTAATGGTTATACTTATTGCATTTAAAGCTTCAAGTTCATATTTTCGTAAATCATCGGTAATTTCAGCATTATAATCTAAACAGAAATCATCCTGCAAGTCATGCAATTCATCATTCATTTTCCTCAATTTGATTACTAATCTTAAAATAGATTCAAAATCGCAATATTTTATCCCTGAAGATATTGAAAAATATTCTTCAGAAGAAAGTAATTTTGGTGTAGAATTGATGATTATATTAGTTGAATCTTTG
>JBIJDE010000016.1:0-26730 GCA_044344305.1 Armatimonadota bacterium | reverse complement strand
ATGAGGTTTCATACAAACCTGCCAACAACCCACCCATATAAAAGTTCAACACCATAATCCAAATAAATCAAATTATTTAAATAGATAATCGCAAAAGCTATGTAATCATGAGTATTCCTATGGCATCCTACTCGGATTTTTGTGAGCAGGATGCCATAATATTATATATATTTTATCATTTATTTCATCACCTATTAATAATTAATCAATATAGATGAATAATTTGTGTTGAGAAATGTAGAATACTATGGCAAGATGCTCGCAATACATAGGGTTTTGCAATTGCCTCTTAAATCAGGAAATTACTTTCTTATAAATACTGAAAGGCAACCACAAGTGGCTGCCTTTTTTTACTGAATGCAAGTGTAAGTTATGTTAATATAATCAATTCTTTATTCACCGCATTGATATATACAGAATATCTCTGCCTGGTTATGAGGTGAAGTAAAAAGTCCTGTATTATCCAGTTTTAATCCGTCACGCATCAATTCATCCCCGGTATACTCCACCGGAGAGACTGAATTATTCAGGCCGGTATTGACGATATATTTTGCATTCGGAGTCAGGTTTCGCAATTTTAACAGCGGCGGAGACCCGGCAGATCCGAGTCGATAGACAAATACCAGACTGGTATCTTTATCCGGCGATTGCAATTGGCACCCCAACCACCCACTTCGGTTATTCATTGCTTCCGGCGGTGTCAGTAAGTATGCAATTGCACCTGTGATAAAGCTGCGCCATTTTTTGTAAAATAATATACTTTCAGCAATTTGTCCCCGCTGTACTGGCGGCAGACTGGTCAAATCACCACTGAACCCCATCATTCCGGGCATCGCGGTTAAAAGGGAAAATTTTAAATCAACAGTTTCCGCCGGTTCCCATAACGCGCCGCAGGGAGTGAGCACCGCGGCGGGAGAATCCGCTATACTATTGCCATACCGCGGCAACACCTGCCCCGCGGAACGCACTACTGTCCAACGCGTCAGTCGACCTGGCGGCAGGCGCAGCCAGGCTCCCTGAGAAATGCGCAGCATATCTACAGGATTAACAGTATCGCTGAGGAAATGACCGTCAACATGAGTCAGCATTGCCAGGTCACCACGCATGGCGCCACTTGAACATCCTTCAAAAAAAGTATCAGGATAAGCAATACGGATTTCATCCAGCATGCGGTACCAGGCGGCAGTATAATTTTGTAATTCCGCCCCGGAATCATCAGCATCAAGTATGAAATTAAAGTCTATTTTCATCCATGCCAGCTTGTATTTTTCAACAAGTAGGCCAATTTCACCACGCAGATATGCGTAGGCGTCTGGCAGTGTCAGATCAATTCTGGCAGCACCACCCACCGGGATAAACCATTCAGGATGTTCAACGCGAATAGGCGCTTCGGCACCAAATCTTTCCGGTTCCATCCACAAACCAAAACCAAGTCCGGCAGCACGCACTTCATCAGCAAAATCATTCATTTTCCCACAGAAAGCCGCCTCAGTTTTTTCCCGCCAATCACCCGCCTGCGCCCACCAATTCGGTCCTCCCGCGCCATACCAGCCGGCATCTATAACAAAAACCTCGCAACCAATTTCCTTAGCGACGGAAAGATGATTACGCAATCGTGGCACATCCAAAATATCAAACTGGTCAAACCATGTATTGTATACAACTGGCGCGTTTGATTTTGCATCATTGAAATGGTGAGCCAGAAGATATTTATGCAAAGCTGGTGTGCCTGAATACGGTTCACCATTTGGAAGTGAATGAAATAGAATTTCAGGCAGTTCTATCATTTCACCTGATTGCAGGACCCGATGCAGGTTTTCATCTGATAATCCCAAATCAACCACCACATATGGTAATTCCCCGCCTTCAGTCACAGTGGAAACTTTAATAGTCCAGTTGCCGCATGGCAGAACATGAAACGCCAGACCTGAATTTGCCCCATATTTCCGCAAGGCTAAATATGGCGTGCTTTCCTCAGTTGTCCGACCCCAGGCGTGCCGCAAGGTAATACCTGTATGCAATGGCTGCCATGCTCCCTGGTTTTCGTTACACCATCTACTTGACTGGGCATAATATTCATACTTCCCAGATGGTAAGGATACCCGTGACAGGCATTGTGAAAGAACAATTTCCGATGCCCCCGCGTTTGTCAGGGTATCGCGACGACTGACTACCCCGGTGTTTGGGCAGAGATGCCATGTCACAGTCAGGCAGGCAGCAGTATCACCTATTTTCCAATGACAAATTATGGAATTGTCCAATTCAATCAACTTATCAAATACCAGACTGCCGCCTTCATAACGACGACCATCAATTTGTATTACAGCAATTCCCTGTGTCCGTGTCGGACCGGTATCACTGCCCATTCGTCCTATTAATTGACCGCATAAATTATGAAGCCAGAACTGGCCATCAGATTGCTGCCAGCAAGTTGACTGGTCTTTGCCCAATTTTATATTTTTAATTAATGACATTTTAATTATCCTCATCTTAGCCTATAAAGAAACTTCTTAAAGATTCAGTAATCGTCTGGCAAATATCCCGGCAATCGGGTTATCATCAACGCGGCCGGCCAGTGTCACCTGGCAAAGACGATATACACCTTTTCCGACATGCTGCTCTGCCGCGGCCATTACTGGTTCCCATTCTCCACCTCCCCATCCGCTATTGCCGGATGTCAGGATAGGCGTCCAACCATTTGCCGAAAAGGTGCTATTCAATAACGGGGTAATACAACTTTCACCAGAATTATACCACATCTTAAAATCATCCGGCTTAAAATCGGCAACTATTGAATGACCGGTATTTCGCGAGACAAAATGTCGTGACCCCATACCACAGGCATCAACATTTATTTTAGATTGCCCAATTTCATATATCCCAACCGGCAATTCCAGAAAAACAACTGTTGCGCCATTTTGTGCCGCTTTTTCAATTTCATCGCGCCGACGCGCGAATATTGTCATATCATCTATCAGGTAAAGACTACCGTACTTTACCCGTCGCAAACCGAGTTGCTGTGCAAGCTGATATGCTTTTCCATCCTTTTTACCGATAATGACTGCTGTATTTGCCTTGCTTAACATTTTAATTTTCGGGAAGATATCAACATTTACCGATGTATCATGAAGTATCCTGCCATCCGGCAACGCGAGTGCCAACCGCAAAATTCCTGATGTGCGTTTTAATACGTCAGGTGCCATATATTCAAATAATCCCTGAAAACTGCTTTTGCATTTTTCTATATTTGCGATGGTTTGCTGTGCAAATATTACTTTCCCATTAATCTCAAATTGATATCTCAGCCTGGCGTCATTTGGGATATTCCGGGTATCGTTGCAAATCCAAAACTCAAATTGCATATCATCACCGGATTTATAAGCATGTCTATCTGTCCGGATATTTGCCATCAGCGGCGTCAGCGCTTCCCTATATTCAAAAAACGCTGGTTTTGGATGGCGTTCAACATCCATTATCGATTTCATCCATCCGGACGGCCATGCATCTATGAATAAATGGATAGCTATTGAGTTCATACGACTGTCGCGGCGAAACGCTTCGGTCATTATTCGCGTCGCCCATGCCTGATGCTGCTGGCTGACAGATGCCCAGTCGGCAACATTCTTCTGGGTATCAAAGAACATGTAATGGAACTTCCCGGTTTGCGCATCTTTAATTCTATTTGGTGACCATGTCAATTCTTCTTCTTTTGTTTTGGGCAGCCATTCCGCCGGGTAATATTTTCGCATAATATTCACCGGGTCAAGGCCTTCAGCACCGAACTCCCCGCAACCATACATCCAGTCAGGTTTTACGCGCTGCCAATAACCCTCATGCAGTTTTCCTATATCAACCCCATGTCCGTTGTACCAGCAGCAGTAACAATGATTATCCGGCAGACCCGGTCCGGGTGGATCATAGTCACCATCCACAGCTTTTATTACCCGGTCAGGATTAGCCATTTTCACTACCTGGTCAGCAGCTTTAAAGAAATTTTCCAATTCAATCCGGGTGCATTGCCGGTGTTCCTTACTACCCCATGAATGAGGGAAAGGTTCATTTATATAACTAACCATTATGTTGCATGGATGGCTGCGTACCAGTCTTTCCATCTCTTCTGCCTGACGAACAGCTTCGCAGAATTGCTTTCTTGGTAAAAATCCAAAAAGCGACAGGTCGGTCTGGGTCATTAATCCCAGTTTGTCGCACATTTCATATATTTCTGATTGTACTGGACGCTGTGTTAGGCGTAAAAAGTTCATATTACATATTTTAGCCAGCAGAATATCATCGCAAAGCTGGTCAAAATCACCTTTAATTACATCCTGTTGTTCAAAACCCATGGTATTTGCACCGCGCAATCGTATTTCTCTGTTGTTCAGGTGAAATCGGCCATAGGGTTTGTTTTCTGTTTCCATGGTGAATGACCGCATGCCAAATTGACGCGTTAATGTGTCGCTATTATCAAGGACAATCTGAATCTGGTAAAGCCATGGAGTATCCAGATCCCAGATACGTGGTTTTGGTATTGCAATTGAAAATCTGAAACAATTTATTTTTGGTCCTGCTTTTGTTAATGGTTTAATTACTTTTTCCCGACATATTTTAGCGGAAAAATTCTGCCCGAATACTGACACTTTAAACTCTACCGGTTGCTCTGTTATAGCGGTATTGTAAACTTCAACCCATACTTCAATAGCTTTTTCTGCTGTTAACGGACGGACAAATATATCGGCAATGTGTACTATAGGCCGTGCCTCAATGGAAACCGGCTGGTAGATACCCATTCCGGGCGGACAATGATGCCAACCCAGTTCAGCATCATCCCATCCCGGCCCGGTAGCGGCATATAACTTGTCACCATCAATGCTCATCCCCCATGACCCGTCTCCGGAAATAGGAACCGCGTCATTTTCCACTTTAACAACCAATGTATTTTCACCTTCGCGGGCAACTGAAGTGAAATCAAACTCAAATGGCGCAAAAAAACCTTCATGAGAACCTATGAACATGCCATTGATAAAGACATGTGCCTTATAATCAACCCCTTTGAAACAGGCAAACAATGCGCCTTTCTGCAGCATTTCCACAGTCAGATGAAATGTTGTACGATAATATGATACTGCCCGACCTACCGGTCCGCCATAATGTGGAATATGCACCTGCTGCCATTCACCGGACCCCTGTAAAGTTGCTATAAAATCCTGATTATCAGCGTCGGTTTCCATTCGCCAGTCAAACTCTTCTACTTCAACAATTATCCGTTCGGACTTTGTAGTCGGTGCAAAATTTTGCATAAACGGCGCAAAACGTTTTCTTTGCTTTACCAGCTCCACCTGCAGTTTTTCCGCCGTATCAATCTTCGGCAGCGGACGAAATGCGGCACTGGCATCAGACTCTTTTGCCGGCACTTCAATGTCTGACAACGCTGGCGGTTGCGGCTCAATTAGGTTAGCCTGGTCAGCAGTACGCTGCATTGCAATGCGCGCAAAAATGTCATCTTCTTTTTTATTATTCTTCAAAATATTTTCTCCAGTTATTTTACTAACAGTAGTTCACTGTCACGAATATCAGCAACTGTTTCATATCTCACTTTTCATACTAACAACTAATTTCAGACTTCACGTGCTGTTGATATCATAATATCAATAGCTTCCGGTTCTATATTGCTGAGTAATGGACTGCCAATACTGTGTATGAATGGATTGCCAACACCGGCTTGCCGGCGTTGTTCCCGCACGGAAGTAGCAATTTCTACCGGATCGTTGCGCAGCAGCAGTAGTTCCGAGTCCAGATTACCGAACAGGCAGCGCGCAGGACCAAACGCGGCACGCACCTTCGCAACGGTAATTTCTACTCCCTTGCGCGGTTGCTCGAAGGCGAAGGCATCCATCGGTATTGCGGCTTCCTGTGGCAGAATCGGCAGGATGTCTCCTTCATTCCAGAGGATAATGCGCAATCCGGCATCATGTGCGGCGGCAACGATGCTGCGCTGATACGGCAAGGCGAAATCCTCGACCATCTCCGGGGAGAGGATATCGCAGGAGGCCCAGCCGTCGGCGATGAAGCAAACCTCAGCGCCGGCTGCTTTCCACTCTTGCATACGCAGGCGATCTCCCGCCGCAAAACGGTCGCATACATAGCGGAACAATTCCGGCTCGCAGAGCATGCATTCCATGGCACGCTCGAAACCAAAGGCATAGCAGGCAATGATGTAGGCAGGCGAGTGATGTGGTAAAACAAGAGCGTGGTCACCAACCTCGCAAATCAGCCGACTGAGGCCGTTCAGATAGGCTGCACCCCACCCGTCGAACTCCGGGATAAGCCGATCGGCATCCGCTATAGAGGATATGGCACCGACGGCATCGCATCCTTTGGCGCCACTGTTTATGTCATAAAGTGCCAGACTACTCTTAGAAAGTCCGTGTTGGTTACCGTTTCCGTCCTCAATCACCCACTTCTCGCGATCCTCTGCAATTAATCGCGGCGATATGGCACTATTGCCGGCGCCGGAATACCAGATAAGGTCAGGCTGGTGTCGTTCCCACAGGGCAATATGAGCTTGATGCCAGGTCTCGTGATCGCCACAGGCGAGTTGCCATGGTTCAATCCCGGCGACTTTCCAAAGGTAGTCAAACTCCCAGGTAAACAAAGCGACCGGAGTTGGAATAATTGACTCGCCAGCTAAAGCGCGCAATGCACCGGATCGACCGGCGCGTAAATTATTATTTGTATGCATAATTCTCCTTGTGATATTTTGGAAATTCCCAATCCATTTCTTCCCAGGTTATCGGAATGAATGAAAATTTGACTTCACGTTCATGATTCCGTGCAATGTTTTTAATATCCTTCATAAATACATTAAGTTGTGAAGGTGAAACTGCAGGATCTACATCCCATAACGCCAGATCATTTACACCACAAGTCAGCGCTCGGTCGATATCTGCAAGTAATTTTTCTTGTGGTAGATTTAATAAATCAACCGGGTTAATCATCCCTGAAAAAGCGATATCGCGTATTTCTGTATGAATGGCATTAATGTCCGAACGAATAGATCCCTGAAGACTGCGCAATCCAGGAATAGCATGATAAGCCTTTGCAAAAGATTCTGTAGGAACATTGCAATGATGCAAGTCGCACCGTGCCGGCATATCCTGGCTTGCGGCGGCATCTTTGATGAAGCGGATATCGTATGGTAGAACCATCTCTGTATAAACATCCGGTGACATCATAATAACGTTGCAGTTCCCGAGCGGCACCGACTCCAATGTCCCGAAATGCTTTCCAATGAACTGGTAGGCCATGATCATTGTCTCGGTGATTACATCCAGGTAATGCCGCGCCAGATCCGGTTCGGCCAGCAGGTCAAGGTAGAACTCGGTGCCGCGCAGGGAAAAGGCGTTATTCGCCGGGCTGGCGAGATCGATCATCTGCGTGGCGATGCCGTACCGCGCCACCCGCTTCTCCTTCTCCGCCAGCAGCAAATCGCCAACCGGCGAGGATGCGATATCGACCGGCTTCAACGCCGCAGCCTCCGCTTCGCTGATCGGGTGATGCTGCCAGCCGCCGACCTCCTGGATGGTGGCCTGCATGCCCAGGAGCACCGGCACGATCATAGTGTGATACGGCAGCAGCAGGGAGACGAATCCAGCGTCCAGTATCGGCTCCACCTGCCCCACCCCGAGGTCGCCGAACCACTCATACAGTCGGCGCTGGCGGCCCAGCCAGGTAGCGTCAAGCCAGTCGAAGTCGATGCGATTAGGACGACCAAGTTCGGCCTGGTAGTGCTGCTCCCACCATTGCCAGACGCAGTAGAGGCTGATGGGTAATGGTTTGGTCATTGAATCTCTCCCTTTGCGTACGTGTCCCGTAAGCGGAACGCGCGGCACCGCTCCACCAGCGGCCCGAGTTGCGACCGCTGCAAGCCATCCTTCGCCACCAAGCCCGGGGTCGGCCATTCGTAGTCAATCGGCACGATATATCCCTCCAGGCGGTCCGCGGCGGCCTCGATCGTGGCCCAGAGGGCATCCGCGGAGTCCGCGGGGTTCGTCCGCAGCGCCTCATAGTAGGCCAGCAATGACACGGTAAGCTCCAGTATGTCCACACCGTATTGCAGGAGGCGCAAATCCTCCGCCAGCCGCGCGACGACCTGTGAGCCGTGCTGCAGCCGGCGCAGTTCGGCGGGATTGACCGCCGTGCCGGGCGGCGGCGCCGGGCGGGCGGCGGCGAAACGCTCGTCCTGCTTGGCGGCGCGCACCCCCTCCAATGCGTCCCGCAGCGCAGCGAGCGCGTCCCGCCCGGCGCCTACCGCCGCGATCGTGCCGCCCAAGTGCGGATGCAGCGTCAGCGGGGCCTTGGGCGGCGTGCCGTCCCAGCCCGACAACTGCGACAGGGCGCTCCAGCCGGCCCAGGCACGCCACTGGGCGCTCAGGGTCCAGGCCTGCTCCACCCGCGCATAGACCTGCTCAAGGCTGGTGCTTTGAGCGCCGTAGCGATCCCGGAAGTAGTCGGCCAGCAGAGCCGCTGCCGTCGCCGGGGTTGGCGCCCAGGTCAACCGCGCGTACAGGTTCTGCGTGAGGGCGCGGGGACCCCAGTGCAACGTGGGGATATGCATGTAGGTCGCGCCGCGCACGCCAGCCGCGGCATAGGCCGGCCAGTCCCGCGCCATGACGCCGGAAAACAGTAGTGGCAGGTCCTCGAACTTGGAGACATTGTAATACTCGCCCATGACGATGCGCAAGGCCGGGCGGGCCGCGGTCCAGGCATGAAGCGCCCTCCAGTAGCGGGCATTGGTCTCGCAGCCGGCGTCGTCAAGGGTGTGCTGGTAGCAGCGGTTGATTGGATAGAAGGTCACCAGCGTGCCGTCGGCGGCCAGATTGGCGGGCACGGGTCGCGAAGGACCGTCGAGCGAGGCGGTGCCTTCGTAGGCGCAGAGGATCAGCGTCACGTGCCGGTCCAGCGTACCCGCGGCCTCGGCGCGGTCCAAGACCTCGCGCAGGCGCGAGGCCATCACCAGCATGGCGTCGCTGGCGTTGCCAAGGGCCTGGCACTCCAGACATTGGCAGGTCTGCCCCCAGGTATCAAACCCCCAGACGTCCACGCGGTCGGCGGCGGCCCACTCGCGGCGCAGCCGCTGCACCAGCGCCGCGTTGAGAAACTCAAACAAGGCGGACTGGGAGAAGCAGAACTGTGTGCGCTGGGCGGCTTCGCGGCGGCGCACGCCGTCCGCCGGCAGCCCGAACCAGTCGGGATGTGCATCCCAGAGGACCCTCCCGTCAGGCAAAAGAGCGTCAGGATGCAGGATTCCCTCAAAAATGTGCCCGCCTCGCTTGATCGTCATACCGAGCTTGTGCGCCATAGGAATCGTGGCGCCCCTGCCAGCCCAGACATTCAGACCGTTGCGGGCTGTCCACAGTAGCAGGTCGGCGGACTCCATGGACGCGTATTCCATGTCGAAGCCGCGGCCGGAGTCCAGCCCCGGACACACGTCCATACGCTCGGAGGGAATGTGCAGTCGGTCGGTAGGTTCTGGTGCCACTTCGCCGGACTCGCCCAGCGCAAGCCAGCGCCAGCCCTGCAGTTTCAGGAAACGGTAGGCACCGAACAGCATGCCGGTGCGCCCTTCACCTACGATGTGCAGACACCGGTCGCCCTCCGGAACCAGGGAGAAGGCGTCCGACCGGGATCCCGGGTCCTTCACAGACAGGATCACGGCGTAGCCGTTCCGCGGCGAGTGCGAGGCGAAACGGATATCCAGCCCCGGCACGGTTCGCGACAGGTAGCTGCGCAATTCTATAGCCGCGAATGCAAGGGTGCAACGGCATGCCTGATGCGCCTGCCGCCGGAAATTGATGTCGTGTTCCGCCTTCGCCCACACCGGCGTCAGGCGTTCGGCATCGCGGTACGGAAGCACAATGGTCAATGTGCCATTTTCTATTATCCAGGATGTGAATTCCATGCTATATGTAACCTCAAAGTTAGTTGCCTTGACTGCATAGAGTTTGACTTGTTAGCCACCACCATCACACAACGCACCATCAGCCCGCTCCCATGGTTTGCCATAGAGGGAGAGCACCGCGACCTTCTTATAACCGGGTGCATGGATGACGAAGGTTCCGTCCACTAGGCGGACTTCCACTTTTGGCATTAATTCCATCGGCGGATGCTTCGGCCCACACCACTCTGGCATAGAAAGGTATCCGTAGTCGGCGGTTTTGGCACCCACATATCCGAATCCCATTGAGTATTCGCGCTGGATGGCCCACTGGGTGGCGTTCTCCACCCAGCAATCCAGCCACCCGATAACTATACCTAAGTCGGGTGCTGGCTCATGGAAGGCAGTTATAAACGCGGTGCTATCCTTCACTTCAGCTGCTAGCCAGGCCAGGTCATGGCACTGCCAGACTGTGCCGCAGATGATGTCGAAATCGTCATGCCAGCCGGTGGCCTGGGCAATGAATCCGTAGGGATTCTGGTAGTGGGCACATGTGGCGGTCATGTCCGCCAGGAATCGCTCGATCTCCGCATCCGGCCCGAACGCGAGTAACTCCCGTAAGACGCGGCACGCTAGCCCTCCGCCGGAAATGAGCATGGGCTCGTTGCAGACACGCCAGACGCCATTGATCTTGTGATAGTTCCGATAAAGGCGTCTGCATCCCTGCGCATCTGTCCAGGTGGTGCGAATGACATGCCGGGCCAGGGCCAACGCCGCGTCCAAATAGCGCTGGTCGCCGGAACGCCGATACCCCCAAATATAAGCAGGAATAATAACACCATAATATTCAGCAGGTTCGATGTAGTCGGGACCTTCACCACGAAGCATGCCAGCGGATTTTGTATCAGGCAAACCATAAATAATATCATTCAGCATGTGTATATCAAGTCCCGCCATTGCTTCATTTTCAAGGGTTTCATCCCACCCGAAGGCATTCATCCACTCGAAGACAGCCCATATTCCGGCACAATCCTGATTGACGGTACCAATGCCCCAGTGACCGCGCATTGGAATCTGGTCCACCGGCAAACGATAAAGATCAAGATTGCGTCGTGTCCGTTCTCCAATCTCATGGAATGTCGCTTCCCCTAAACGGGAACGCATTATTCTCGCGAAATAAGCCAGAGACAGATTCTGCAACATGTTGTCCACAGGGGAGTCGTTAAAGCATCTACCAAACTCGGCGCCGGCGTTGTCCCACTTGCCGGTGGGCAACTGTGTGGTGAGGAGCCAGCGCACCAGCTTTTCAGATGCCGTCCAGACTGTCGCAGCGCCAGTCTTCTCCACCAGGTCAGCCAGACCCAGCAGATACGGCGCACCCCAGGCGGAATAGCCGGTGTAGTGGTCTTCCATAACCCCGGGATGAATGCGCCAGACCGGATGGGTATGGACGCCGTGGATGGCGCCATGTTCGTCGTGCCACGTAAGCAGGTAGCGGAGCAAACGTCCTGCCATAATTTCACTGGACATCTTTGAATCATAAGATGTTATATCCGAAATTTTATGAATCATATGATTATCTCCAATTTAGTTACCAGATGATGATGTGTTGCCGTCGCCGAATCCACAGCAAGATGATATACCGGTTGATAGGCACCGTCATGCAGATCGATAGCGGCTATCACCACATCACCTGCCCATTCCCAGGTAACTTTCAAACAGCTTTTCTGCGCAGTGAATGTTGCCTGATTGCCGGAAATGCTGACGGGGTGATGGCTATGCAGGTGGAACACGACCGGGCGCGACTCGCTCAGCTCAATCTCATCCACCAATGTGAAAAGCAACGGTTCTTTCGAAATCACCTCACGCACGGTGCTGGTGACAATGGCCGGATCCCAGGCCGCAGAAGCGTCAATGGTCAGGTGCACGGATGTCGCGT
The DNA here is from genome assembly GCA_044344305.1 of Armatimonadota bacterium. Taxonomy (GTDB): domain Bacteria; phylum Armatimonadota; class Hebobacteria; order CAIYQO01; family CAIYQO01; genus JBAXQQ01. The sequence continues at coordinate 14,857 of JBIJDE010000016.1, read as the reverse complement.
CGCCCTTCCCTTTCGGACATGCCGCCACCGGACAGGGGTTGATTTGATCCATGTCCGTTCCGTCCGCCGCCTTTGGTGTCACCAGATTGTGCATGCAGGACCGCGTAAACAGTTCCCCCATGGGGTCACCATAGACGGTCATGCCACGGTCGCAGAGCAGCATCTCACCAAAGGCCTCCAGCAAGATGGCACCCTTGTCGCCGTGACTGTGCGCTTCGGCGGGACTGGCCCCACACAGGTGCAGGCGCACCGGCCCGTGGGACGTTTCCCGCAGACTCGTCGCCTGGCCGGCGCCGGGGTGGATGCGGAAGCCGGGCACCATTGAGGCGCGGCGTGACAGATCGTCCGGGCCGTAAATCAGGGTGTGCAGGGTGGTGAGCGGGATTACCTGGTTGGAGAAATGATCCACACGTGCCGCGGGATCAGCGCTCAGACAGTCGGCCAGTAACCCGTTCCAACGCGGTTCCTCCGTCACCCGCGCCAGCAGGGCCAGCCAGTCGGTGTTCAGCTGGCTGCTGTGACCGTCGCTGACCGGCAGGATCGCGCCGGCACCCGAGGTGGCGGCATAGAGGCCGAAATAATCGGCGCTGTGAGCGATTCCCGGCGGTAGCAGGGACGCCACCGGCACCTTCATGTGGCGTGCCAGGAGTAGGTAACTGCCGACGATGTAGCCCATGATCGCGTTGTAGTAAAACGGACCTTCGCCGTGGCTGCCATCGGGTTGTAGGATGCGCGCCACGGTTTCGTCCAGGTCGCGCTTTGCCTGTTCAATCTGCCAGCCGACGCGTGGCCAGTGGGCATTGAGTGCCAGCAATGCGGGCATGCGGCCGACACTGAAAATGACCGCCTGATTGCAATGGTAGATATAGTCATACCGGCAGAAGTCGTAGGTGATCGGCGCCAGCGCCTTGAAGTACAGTGAATGGCAGAATGTCTCGACGGCGTGGGGCGTCAAGGCGCCGCGCAGCCAGTCGAAGGTGTTGGCAAACGGTCCGGCAGCCCAGGTCTGGTAGAACGACCGCCAGTTCATGGCGCTGCCAGGGAAGTCGTGCTCGACAAAGCCTTCAGCCCAGTGCCGGGCATGAACCATAGCAATCGCGTATCGCAAAGCCATGCGGACTAACTTTGGATCATTATCTATTATTCCAAAAAAAGCGCATAACTCCATTGAAGGACCAGGTGGTTCGCCACGATCACGGTCTCGCGCCGAGTAAGCGTAAGGTGAAACGCCAGTAGGCAGGTATTGACGGATATTTCGTTCAGGCATCTGGTCCAGAGTCGCATAGGCTCGGACACGTAGGACATCGGCCATGTCCCGGTATGGGGCACAGGCAATCTTGGCCCTCAGCGCCTCAATGTCCGAGCCGTCGAAATGCATCCCAAAGCCTGGCACCAGATCACCCCACTCGCTCTCAAGCTTGATGAACTCCGGCCAGTCAGACGGATACACGGCAGCCTGCTCGAAGCGTAGCCAGTCGTCGAGTCGCGTCTGGTGGTACACACCAAGATAGTAGCTACAGAAGGCACCGGCGCCGGGTGCCGAAGATTTCAATTCTAACTGCAGTCCGGTAAGATTGTGTCCCATAAAAGAACCAGAATAATCGGCATTGTGGTTCTGTCCCTGCCCGCACGTAACCACCAGCCATTCCCCATCCAGGCAGGCGTGAAGCACAGCGGTGACGTGTGTTGGAAAAGCCCCTTGCAGGAAGAAACCGTTGTAATCCCCCACATCCAGTACCCCCTGCCAGGCCCAGGTGGCTACGCGCCCGCTGACACCCGAAGCGTCCCAGGCGAAGGCAACGGTATAACTATGCGACCGACGTAGGTTGCGCGTCCCAGGAGCCGACGTCATCACCCATTCAGTCTCCGGCGACAGCCCGGGGTCGAAAAAGGCGGCGATGACGGCTTCAGCTGGATTAACCGGATGTAAACGCATGCGGGATTTACAAGAATTATTCATATAAATTAGCTCCACGGTTTATACATAACGCCTGTTTCGCGTTAACACCCAGAATTTTCTCCTTTTGTCCGGTTGTTATCTGCGCAAATACAACACGACCAATCTGGTGCGCTCCTTCCATAAAGATAGCATCACTTCCCCATAAAAGTTTATCTTCAAGTCCGGTATTTACCATTTCCTCTACCAGACCGCGCGGGCAGATAGAAAAGGCGAGTTCCAGATATACATTAGAATACTGGCGCCCCATGCGTATGTATTCATCTTTTTGGGTGACAGCGGTGTGCGCCATAATCCAATTCACCTGCGGGTATAACTTCACCACCGGCTCAAGTTGCGCCAGTTCTCCACCCCACGTATGGGCCAGCACCGGTAGGCGATGCCGCGCTGCGAACTCGAATACCGGCCGGTAGTTAACATGGTCGTAGGGCAACCCCGGCTTAGCACCATAACTCCAGACTTTGATTCCCCGAAATCCGGTATCCAGACAACGATTCAATTCTGGCAATATTCGCTCGGGATAACCAATATCAACACACATATAGCCAAAAAAACGATCAGGATAATTGCAAAGCGCTTTTCTTACGAGAAGATTGCCGCGTGATGCATCGCCAAGAAAAGCAGGAATAGCACTAATACACGCCATACGGACTCCAAGACGATCCATACCCGCAAGAATACGGTATAAGTCATGGGTAACAAACGGACTGTTAGCATCAGGTCCAATGTGTGCGTGCGCATCTATTATATCACCGGGAAATGGATGGCGGGCATATACAGCATCAATATATCTGTCAGTATTCATGATTCACCTCCATTAACAACCGTTCAATGTTTCCGTAGGCTACAGCATTCAGTTCATCATCATTCAGGTTTGCATACATCAATCCGGCGATACCGGACCCACCCTCGGCGTCAGGATAACCGGTGCCAAGCACCCAGCGATGCGGGCCGAATGTGTCGCACAAATCGCGATATCCCTCATGTACCGAAAATGTTGGATCAAAACAGACATGTAGATTAGCATGACATCGAAGCAATGGGTATAGCATCCGGTTACGTCCCAACCGTGGCACCTTCGTCAAAATCACACGCAATTGGGGGAATGCTTTACAAATGGTATCAAGTGCGTCAGCACCGATCTCCTCATAAGACATTAGTAATGGCACGCAAGCCGCAGTCAGGATATTATAAATTTCACTGCAACACCAAGGCGCGGGAGAATAGCCATGGGCACCAGGTGACATCCAGGACATTTTTACGCCAGCCATAAGCATCGCGCGAATTGTTACTGCCGGATCAAAGTCCGGTCCTTCGCCATCTGGTGTTAATGCCCATACCGGCTGAATTCGATTCCGGCCTTTTATTTCATCCATAAGTATGCTGTTTCCCCAATATGGGTCATTGTCAAGGCATGCCCTATGCCGGACTAATGCGTAATCTATGCGTAAACGGTCCAATTCAGATACCAGATCCGACATATCATTCCTGACCCCATTCATATCAGGAACACGTGGAAGTCCAACCAATACATCACATGTTATTAATTTCATTTCAACACCCTCCATACCTTTACAATCGCATCAGCAATATCATCTGCGTCTTTAATAGTGAATCGAGGTCCAATGCCGATTGCTACCATGCTGGCGAGAATATCATCCGTAAGGGGTGCACATTCGCGTGTGTATTTAATATCTTCTCCTGACCAACCGATACCGAATGGCGGCAGTGCTGGATGTGGCTGGGCTTTATGAAGTATGTAGTCTTCGTGTAATAGGTTTACCATTCCAGACGAAGTACCCAGTGCGATGCCTTCAGCGGAAAGCGCATGAGCGAATGATTCCGCCACCCCAGGAGTTTTCATATCAAGAAAAAGAGTAATACCCGCATCACCGGTATCATCACCAGTAACCCGAAAAGTAAACTCCGGGAAGACAGCGCGTACCCGTATACGTATTTGTTCCCACACCGCGTGGCAACAGCTGAGCATCCCGTCCAGCCGGTCGAACTGTGCCAATGTTACCGCGGCTGCCAGTTCACCCATGCGGTACTGATTGCCCGGAAACATTGACGCCACACCTTCGTGTCCAAGTTGCGCCGCAAATACCGGACGCACATGTCCATGGTCATGATAACGAACTGCACGTTCAAAGATTTCTGAATCATTTGTCAAAACCATGCCACCCTCGCCTGCCACCACAATCTTGTTCCCCTGAAAGCTAAAAGTACCCACATCACCAATTGTAGAGCAGTATCGACCCCGGTAGCTGGCACCGATAGATTGGGCGCCATCTTCCAGAACCTTAATCCTGTGTCGGTGAGCAATGTCGATAATATCGTCCATATTAGCCGAACCTCCCTGATAATGCACTACTAACACCGCTTTAGTCCGTGGTGTAATCTTGCGTTCGAAATCTATCGGATCAAGATTCAGAGAACGATCAATATCGCAGAATATCGGCAATGCACCTTGCAGCACAATGGCGTTATAGCAGGAGTACCAACTGAAGGCGGGCAAAATCACTTCATCTCCAGGTCCAATTCCAATCCCCGCCAATGAACAAAACAATGCCGCACTACCGGAAGAAACTGCAAGCGCGTATCTGACGCCGAAACGCTCACAAACCCGTCGTTCAAGCGTCTCTGCCATAACGGGTGTTCCAGGCCCATAATGTCGGAAGAGCGTTTTGCTGGCTATTGCCTGCCGAAGCATTTCCAGTTCTTCACCACCAGTAAGTTCAGACCCCAACGCTTTAGTTGGTAGTGGAATAGTCCTAACCGGTTTTCCACCATTTATAGCCAGTAAATCAATTTCATGCATTTCATTTACAAAAGATTTTCCTGACAGGTCTGATGAATTGTTATTCATAGTCATTTATCCTCTATTAGTTTATATTAGTCAGTTCTTAACTCTGACAGCAGTCTAATCAATTCACCAGCATCAGCAACAAGTTGCGATGGATTATTATCACGCACAAACTCCAGCAATGCCCAACGCTGGAATCCAATGTCATCAGGTGCTTTAGCTGCAATATTAATATATGACAACCATTCCTTAGCTCCCTCAGCCAAAGGCCTGCGATCCGAGTTATCATGCCAATGATAAACATGCAAGTTGGCAAGGTATGGCAAAATTTTCCGCAATGATTCAAGACGATCAATAGCTGACAAAGCAACCAGTGGCTGCCAGTAACAGTATAAACCAGATTTCGCGGTCATAGTGAGTAGTTCAATGGCGGAGGAAATACTGTCAGTGAGTGTATCACCATGAAACTCAAAACCTACCTTTAGCTTCGCTTGTTCGGCAATTGCCGCTATGCGACAGCTTTCATCAATGATCATCCGTCTATATGAATCATCAGCATCGGTTGAGCCGCAGTTACCAGCCCACACGCGGATAATTGGGGCTTCTAAAGCAATCGCTGTATCCAACACCCGCATAAAATTTAAATTATCAGCTTTACTTTGTCCCACTTCATAATATGACCCATATGCGGCAACAGTTAATCCGGCGTCGCGCGTCATTTTTCCAACTTCTTTCGCACATAATATATCACCATGCGGTACATGGATATCACCCCCCCATTCAATACCCATAAGGTGATTTTCAGCACAGAGTTTTATAATATCATGCGATGTCAGTGACCGGAATGTTACAGATACAAGTCCCGGCAGGAAGGATGTTTTCATTGCTATTTCCACCCCCACTCCATCCGCCGGGCGTATTCTGTGGCGATTGGCCGCAATTCCGCACAGAGCGGTTCCGCCTCCGTCGGGCCAACATGAAACACCGGCACCACAATCACGTCAGGTGCCATCAATTCCATTACCTCACGGTACCACTCTACCGGCGTTTTTCCACCGCAGTAGAAAAGGTAGATGAACGCTTTGCCCTTCAGCGACTGCTTAAATTTCGGCAGGTCGTCGTGGCTGTACTGGTCCGACAGGTCGAGACTGCGCGGCGAAAACGGGTGCGCCACGTAGGCGGCATGGCAGGGATTCGGGCCGCAGTTGTGCAAGCCGCCGGCACCGAACTCATTGAAGATGCGGGCGTGGTAAGGCGCGGAAAACTCGGCATATATCTCCGGGCTGAAACCGGCAGATATATCGTCACTTACATGCCCCTTCCAGCCTTCCGGATACCACACATCCTCAAAATCGGTACAGGTGATATTTTGTTCACCACCCGCCGCCGCAATACCGGCACGGATAGTAGCAGCATATAATAGCTGAATTTTATCAAGCAAAAGATGCAATGCATCCGGTTCTTCGTAGAATGCCATCATTAACTCTGTCATCCCCATCAGGTCGGCAGCGACATTAACTCCGCCGGCGGCATCAAGCAGCGATACAGGAATAACGCCCTCTCCGGCTTCGGCAAACAAACGGATACGGCTCAGTCCTTCCGGCAACCAACCATCATTGTTAGGGTTTGGTATCTGTAAAATTGAAACTTCATCAGCTAAATTGTCGAGTGTAAGAATTTTATTTTTAATTCCCGGTGTTTGTTCTGGATTATCACCCCAATAATATTCGGCACCAAATGCGCTGGCAAGGCAAGAGCACCCGACGTCCGGGCGCATGGCAGGAATACCATCACTTGACGGGGCATACTCCCAGGTGGCTAACGCATTAGCCAAAGCGGCTGTAAGTTGTTTGTCTCCATCACGAAATTGTTCCTGCATTGTACAAGGCATGGGTGATGGCACAGTAACGCGCACGTCCAACAGCAGGCGTTCCAACTGTTTGCCGGCAAACAGGTCGCTGTAGATTTGTTTGCGACGCATCAATTCGTCGTGTATCCAGGAAGATATTATCAATTCTTTTCTGTTCATATTGCAGTTACCTTTTTCATTTTCTTAATTGTATATTTTGACAAACGCGCTTTGCGTCATCTACACTTTTAGCCCGGTAAATTAACTCAGCACCTGTTGGGAAATGGCTTTTTATTTTTCCGTCAACCAATTCATCTTCACTGATAGCAACTCGGATCAGCGGCACTTTACGTTTGGCGGCTTTGACGTAAATAGCATCGACATCGTTCATTTCTGACTGTCCCAAATCGAGTGAACGCAATGATGGAAGTTCCAGAAACTCATCTACCAAATGGCTGATATCACCGCATGAATGAATACCGCCACCACCGCATTCGCGTAAGACACGTTCATCATGACAGGCTATTTGATTCCTATACATTTCTGACGATATCATTATACATGAGTCATTGCGCAACAATATGTTGCCTGCCAGCGGGAATCCATGTTGGTGGCAATACCCCACGTCTCGCTCTGTTGTCCATTGTGAGAAATGATGAAAAAGGCCTACTTGCGCGGTGGCAAGATTATGAAGGGCTGCGTTGACAGCTTCCGGTTCTGTAGCCAGTTGCAAAAATAGTTCACTGCCGCATATCAATTCCAGATTGTCAAATGGTCCCTGCAAGTCAGGCAGCACAATCCGGATCGCCTCCATTAATTCAGGGTATTGACTAAAAATATCGTGATACGCCTGCATTCTTTCGGACGCGCGGATAATCCATCCATTAGAAAAATCCATTGGATCTGTTTCGGCAACCTGTTGAAGGCTAATTTGATGTTCTGGTTGATGTACCACCCACGGCGTGTTGTCATCCTGCTGAACAACTGTCGCTTCGAACATAGACGCAATCAGTATAGTGCCAAAATTAGCCCTAACTGTAATGGACAGGTCATCATCAACATCGGCGTGATGCACAATACTTGTGTCCCAGGCACTGACCAATTCATTAAACAGCATTTTCTCGGGATCATCAAATGTCTCCCTATGAGGATACGGTTGCCACAGACTGTCCGGCGGAAATGGATACATCGTAATCAACGGCAGGTGATCGACGGGTTCGTAACATAGCACACTATAATGGCAGTCAGTGATAGCCCGTTCGCGTGCTGGGTTGATAGCTACTGAAAGATGTGATAATAGTTGCTTCAAACGTTTATTCATGCTGGCCACTCCAGGTGCAGTCCGCCGATGACCTTCGCCACCAGCGAATCGCTGGTGCGGGTCCGCACCAACCGCCGCAACCGGGCAGCCATCACCTCCACCTCGTCGGTGATGACGGTGGCCAGGATCGTCGCCACGCCGTCTCGCCGCAGCGCCACGCAGGCGTGGCGGATTTCGGCGTGGGAGAGGGATACCGCATTGAAATCCACCCCGGCGTAGCCATTCACCTGAAGGTCAACATAGTCCGTCGTCTTCATACAAGCAGACTCCCTGCGGGTTGGTCCAAAAATAGTGTGACGGCGGGATGAGTCTGCAGGATCGAGGCAGGCAGGCGGTTGGTGACGGGACCCTTGACCGCCAGACGAACGGCCTCGGCCTTGCGGGCGTCGGGCACGGTGCAGACGATGGTGTCGCTACTCAGGATCTGGCGCACCGACATGGAGATGGCGCGCTCCGGCACGGCCTCCAGTGAGGGGAACCAGCCTTCACCCAGTTGTTGTCGCCGGCAGGCCTCATCAAGTGACACCACCAGATAGGGCTCCCGGGTCTCGAAATCAGCAGGCGGGTCATTGAACGCCAGATGCCCGTTCTCGCCGATGCCGATAAATGCCACATCCACTGGTTGCTGCTTGATCAATTCGCCAAGCCGGGCACACTCGCGCGCCGGATCGGCCTCGCCATCAATGAAGTGGAACGCCGCCGGCGGCAGGGGCAATTGCCGTGCGAAGCGGGTCCAGAGATATTGGCGGAACGAGGCGGGATGCGCGATCGGCAACCCGATGTACTCGTCCAGGTGGAAGATCGTCACCCGGTTCCAGGCGATGCCCTCGGCCGTGACCAGGTGGGCCAGCATCTCGAACTGCGAGGCGCCAGTAGCCACGATGATCGAGGCCGCGCCGCGATCGGTCAGCGCCTGCCGGATGAACGCCGCGCCACACTCAGCCGCCGCCGCCCCCATTTCGTCTTTCATCGCAAAGGTTTCAATAGTCATTGCTTGTCCTCCAATAGTTTCACGCATACTCCCGCCAGGCATCTCTGAACCAGAGGATCCGCTCCCATGACGCGGTCACCGGTGTGTTGCAACTTGCGGAGAGCATGAACCGGTGCGCATACGGTTTTATACGCCCGCACAAATCGCGGACATAGGCGCACACCGCCTCACGAGTCGTGAGGCGCTCGAATTCCATGGCGCTGATGCCGCCGGTAATGATGAACCGGTCGCCGGTCAGGCGCAGGGCTTCATCGAGTTCGACATCACCGAGCGGCGGGAAGGCCACACCCTCCAGGCCGTCCACACCCAGCCCCGCTATGCGGGTGAGGTTGTCGCGCTGCTGACCGCAGGCGTGGATGAAGAACGCGGATCCATGGTCATGACAGATGCGGGACGCATGCTCATAGTAGCGGGCGGCATGCCGTTCCAGGAAATGTGGCGGATGGAACATGGTGTCAAGGTTGTCCATGGACATCATGGCCGGCACGCCGGCCGCCGCCATCTGCCGCACCAGTTCAATTTGCGCGGCCTCGTGGAGCCGGAGCAATTCGTCAGCGCGTTCCGGCTGGTCGGCCAACAGGTAGGTGGTCTCCACCGGATTGAGCAGGAAGTGGAGCATCTTGAGCGGGCTGTGCAGTTCCCCGGCGACCACCAGTCCGGTGTCGCCCACCTCCGCCTGCGCGGCCCGCCAGCGCCCGGCGTCGAACCGCCACCGGCGCGCCGTCAGCAGCTCCGCCAGCGCGTCGAGTTGAGTCGCGTAATCGTCCACCAGGAACTTTTCCTGTACCAGGGTGGACTCGGCGTGGACGTAGCGCCTCCGCTCGGTCAGCGTGCCGTGACGGGTGACCACCGTGCGCGTGAAGACCGTATCCGCCCCCTCCGCGACTTCCTCGTCGGTCACACGGACGGACGCATCCCATACCTCGTCCGCCAGTCCCCCGAACCAGCGCCTCCGCTGGTCGCAATAGACGTTGCGACTGAAGACATCGAGCTCGAGGTGGCGAATCAGGTCAAGCTGCGTACGGCAGTCGGCGATCTCCGCCGGCATCCGGCCGTGGTTGCGCTGATGCGCGAACCACTGCCAGTAGTTAGGCGCATAGGCGATACGGTCCGGCCTTAGCCGGCGCAACACTTGGCCAGGTCGCGATAAGGCGTCGTTCATCTCATGCCCTCCCCACCACCGCGCACCAACAGCAAGCGCTCCAGCGGCTTACCCGCGAACAGGTCGCGGTAAAGTTGCTTGCGCTGCTCCAGTTCGTCGCGCATCCAGGGGGTGATTGTCGAGGGCATCAGACGTTCCTCCTGAGGGGCGCAATCATGGCCCGGAATAGCCTCCAGGTATCCTGGCTGACGGTATCCGGCACGCCGCTGGCCTCCATGAGGATGAAGCCGCCGCCGGGGCGGCACACGGCCAGCGTCTCGCGCAGCACCTGCTCCATCGGCCCGGGCGCGAGCGTGAAGAACTGCTTGGGCAACCCACCCACCAGCGTCAGGCGGCACCCGTATTCGCGCTTGACGGCCACCAGGTCAATGCCGTCGGTCGGGTCCAGCGGATTGAGCAGGTCGAAGCCGGCCTCCACCAGGTCCGGGATGATGGGCATGATGTTGCCGTGGCTGTGCAGATGGCAAAAGCGGTCGGGATACGAGTGCACCAGGCAGTTGAGCGCCGTGTGCCAGGGCTTGATGAACTCGCGGTAGACCGCGGGGGAAACCAGCATGCTGTCGTTCGAGCCGAGGTCGTCGCACAGCACCACGCAATCCACGCCGGCCTCCAGCATGTGGCGGGCGGCGGCCAGGTTCCACTCCCCGAGCCGCCGCAGAAGGTTGTGCATGCAGTCCGGCGCGGCGAGGAAGCCCATCAGGGTCTCGGGATAGTCCAGGAAATAGTAGTGCAGCGCGCTGAAGAAGCCGTTGAGGTTGCCGAAGGTGAACTCGCCGCGGGCCTTGAACCAGGCGGCGTCCTCCGCCAGCCCGCGCCAGCGTTCCGGGACGTCGGGATCGGGCAGTTCAGGCCGGGCCCAGTCCTCGGGGACGGCCATAGGCAGTTGCATGATATGGTAGTTGTGGGGCGTCCGCTGGTGCTGGTGAATGGCGCCCGTTTCATAGCGCACGCGGAAGCCGGCGGTGTCGGCATCGTATACCGTGCCGTTGAACTCGCCGGGGCCGCCATGACCGAAACTGGAGTTGCCGCCGTGGCCGAGGCCTACCGCGCACTTGCCCAGCGCCCGGTTGAAGGCCAGCAGCCGTTCCCGCTCGGCCTCCGCCAGCGGGGCAAAGCCGTAGGCGCCCGTCGTGGGGAGGAAGTAATAACTGTCGTACAGCACGTCGCCCATAAGCCGCGCCGCGGTGGCGCGATTGAAAAAGCCCATCGGCCAATAAAGCACGTCGTCATTCTCACGGCGGATACACGCCAGCATTCGTTCATGATTCGTCATAGTCATCTCTTTAAGTACTGCAAGACCTCCGGGATAGCTGATCTTCACAGAGGTTTCACCCTCACTTGAGCCGTCCCGGAGGTCCGGCTCTACCCCGCCCACCCGCTCCAGCGCGGCGGCCGCCATCAGCAAGGCCCGCGGCAAATGGAACGGATCCTTCACCGGCAAGGCGGCCGACGGCGCCGGACGCCCCTCGCGATCCAACCATTGGCGCCATTCCCCGGTCGCCACGGGATAGTGAGCGAAGGCATAGTCACGTACACGCTCGTGCCACTCCCGGCACCATGCCGCTCTGGTGTGCTCCCAGGCATAGGCGGTGGCGACCATCACCTCCACCTGCGCCCACCAGGGCTTGCCATCGGCCTGCTGCCACCCGACCGGCTCGCGTCCGCGCACATCGAGCGCCAGACGCAGGCCGCCGAACTCAGCGTCCCAACCGGCTTCCATATGACGGTGCGCCAGTTCACAGCACAACGGGATGCGGTCGCGATGCTCCGGGTCACCGGCAAAGAGGTCCATCAGAAACCACATGGCTTCGATGACATGGCCGGGAATACAAACCCGCCCCGCCGGCGTCTCGTCGTCGAAGCCGCGGTCGAGCCGCGCGAACTCCCGGAAAAGCCCGGTCCCGGTGTCGGCGAAGTCGGCCAGCAGTTCATCCGCCTGGCCGATGGCCGCTGCGTGCCAATCCGGACGGTTCAGTGCCCGGGCCGCCTGGTCCAGGACCCGGGCGAAGATCATGCGCACGCCGAAGGCCTTCCAACCCGCGGGCAGTTGGTATGGCGCAATCCCATAGCTGCCGGGCCGCGCCAGCCGGTCGAGGACGTTGGCAACGGTGTCGGTGATCGCGTGCGCCGCCTCGGGGGCGCCGGTCACCCGATAATAGGCCGACAGCCCGTCGAGGGCGAAGCCATCCACGTAAATGCTTTCCGCGCCCTGGAGCACGCGCCCGTCGGCATCCGTCCGGTACACCCAGCGACCCTCGGCGTCACGGCCGTGCCTCAGCAGCCAGCGAGCCAGTCCATGCGCCACCTCGAGCCACTCCCGGCGAGGCCCAAAGGCCTCGCACAACGCGGAAAAAATCCACAGCGCGCGGCCTTGCGACCAGACAAAGCGGTCGCGCGAGAGCACGTTGCCGGCGTCGTCGAGACAGTTGTTCAGCGCGCCGGACGGATCGAGGGCGTGGCGGAGCCAGAAGGGCACGATGTCGTCAAGCAACACACGCCGGTAACCAGCCGCAAGGTTTTCTGTGGATCCGTCAGTCATTAACCCTTCCCCTCCGCTTCGCAGGCCGATAACCACGCCAGTCCGGTAGTGAAGGGCCGCACGTAGAGGCCGTAGTAGCGCTCTCCCTCTCGGGTCGCCAAACCGTCGAGAAAGCGCGCCGCGCACGCCTGCCAGGCCGGATTCGGGCCGATCAGCGCGTCCATCCTCAGCAGCAGCCATGGGATGCCGCAGGAGTAGTCGCGATAGCCGCGCTCGGGCGGCTCCGGCCAGCGGCCGTTCTGATCCTGATTCTCCACCAGCCACTGCGCCATGGCGGCGAATTGATGGGCGACCGGATGATTACGCGCCGCCTCAACGCCCTGCGTCTCGACCAGGTGCTGCAGGCCGGCGACCATGCCTTCGCAGGTGTAGAGAATGACCTCCGGCGCGCAGTCGGTGAAGGTCGGGATCTCCACCTTCGTGTAGTCGAACCGAGCCAGCCAGTCGAGGCTGCGGAGGCCAGCCTCGGCATACCTGGCGTCGCCGGTCAGCCGTGCCAGCGGGAAGAGCACGCCGGCGGTCAGGCTGGTGGCGCACCAGTACTCGGGAATAGGATTCCACTGGTGGGAGAAAATGCCGACGCCGATGGCGCCGTTGTCCCTGGCGAAGTTCGCCAGCACCCAGTCGGCCCAGCGCACGATGGCCGCCTGCCACACCGAGGCCCGCGGATGCTCCGGCGACATAGCGATCGTGTCTACCACCGCGATGGCGATACTGGCCTGATCGGCCACGCAGGCATGGCACACCATCCCGTCGCGCATCTTCAGGCCGTAGCCCATCATCAACGACTCGGGTGGTCCCTGCACGCCCTGATGCTCTATCACCCGGTCACAGAAGGCATAGGCGGCGGCCAGCAGGCGCTCGCGTTCGTCGTCGGTCTTCACATCCCGGCGCACCATAGCGTCCTTCGCCAGGCCGTCGGCGCGCGGGCGCCCCTCGGAGCGCATGGACTCAATCGCCGGCGACACCGAGGCGCCCAGTTGCCTGGCGCGTGCCAACCCGCCGCGAATGGGGTAGGACTCGATAAAAATAGCGGTGTTGCCAAAAACCCCGGCGGGGTCGAACAAGTCATTGCGCAGCCACCAGTCGGTTATGCTATTTAATAATTCAATATTTGCATTTAACATATTCATTTCCTTTTTAAATTACCAGTGATATATTGAGCAATTTGTTATCCAACCATATCACAACTGGACATAAATATTCATTATTCTACACCAGCACGCAAAAACTCTTCGTAAGCCCAATCATCCCATTCCGGCTCTACACCTATTCCATGCAAATCCGGATAATTTTTCGCAATTAATCCACCATGAAAAGTTTCTACCATCCGACGCGTTTCATTAATGATTAGCTCTTTATTTCCTGTCGGTAAAACCTGTTGAATATCACATGGTGAATAAAGTCCTACTCTATGTTTGCGCAGCTTTTCCGCCAATGCTGGCTGGTCGTATACTGCCGGTTGGTCAAATTGCAGACAATCAATCCCGGATTCGCATAAATCATCTATCAATACCCAGTTGTAGCCACAGGAATGTTGAATAACCTTCATGCCATATTTGTGCGCGCGGTTGGTAAGTCGTTCATAAAGTGGCCGAAAAATATCACGAAACATTCCCGGACTGAACATGGTTCTATCCTGAATGCCCAAATCTTCACAAAACATGATGCCATCCATGCCAGCCTCACCATAGCGGTCAATAACTCCCTCAAATAATGTGGTAATCCGGTCATGCAACACATCAATATAATCGCGATTTTCAAATAAATCGACAAAATATATCTCCATTTTTCGCAGATACCGGCAAGTGTTAAAAGGCCAGCCAGGCATCCATCCTAATTTAAACAAATCGGTACCGGATGCAGCCAAATCACGCGCTCCCTGGTAATATGCCGGATTATCAAGATCAGGCATTTGCAGGTTATCCAGTTGGTCCCATGATTCAAGTGCAGGTTTATAAATTTCTCCACCCTGCGACATCCCAACTGTTCTATGCCAAATATTCCCCCATAAATCAGTTGAATACTCTACAGTACCTTCCACCCAAACATTTGGCTGAAAGGAATTATTAATAGCAGTACCAGCAAAATCATTGCAGCGGTTGCGGTCAAAACTCAAACCGATTCGTTCTTCGCATCGACATTCAATATTTTGAATGATTATTTCACGTGGTGTTAATGTCATAAATACCTTTCCTTTTTCAAATTACAGGTGTCGAATATAATAATTCA
>JBIJDE010000198.1:0-8330 GCA_044344305.1 Armatimonadota bacterium | reverse complement strand
TCGCCAAGGGCATCCTGAAGCTTATTTAAGTTCTGGCGGGTAGCTTCTTCATCAATACCATGGTGTGGTACCTTCAACTTTGCCATATCATCCCAATCTTTTATCGGTGGGTCGTATTGCCACGAACCGCCAAACTCTTTCTCTGTGGTTCCTGTGTGCACTCCCCATATATCATCCCATCCGGGTGTGGTTAATGACGCGCGCAGGGTAATCCACGGATCCAGTAATTGGTCATCGCCGATTTCATGTTGAAACAGTTTCATTTTAAAAAACCGTTCCTGCTCGCGATAAAACGGGTCGCTGCACTGCATAGCATGGTCGCCAAACACTTCCTGGCACCACACATTCCACATGCCGAAAGAGGCGATAATCAACGGCCGCGTCTTTTGCAGACTATTTTTCATGGTCCACAATGCCCGTCGTTCCTGGTAAACATGGTCGTTGCAAATATCAAGATATTGCTTCGCCAGTTCCCTGATAATAGTTATATCATTCATAATAATTCCTCGCAAGTTAAAACTGCCAGATTCTATTCTTGTTTATACTGGATGTCAATTTAAAGCGGTTGATAAGTAAAAACACATTTATTTAAATTTGACATGATTAACAAGATTTACATGATTAATATATGGCGAAGCCAAAAAATCATGAAAATCATGTTAATCATGTCAAAAATACTACTTCACAATCCCCGATATACCCGGCACAAATTGCCGTGTCCAGACCGATGGGTAAACTAAATTTGTCAGCACCAGTTCATGTTTACCAGCGGGGACGGAAATGGCCATCAGGTTGGTGTCTTTATATGCACCCCAACCGCTGGATGGGTAGTCAGTCCAGTTCGCCATCCAACTAACGCCATCCACCAGGTAATATGGCTGCCATATCCAATTTGGCCGGGTTACGTACAGTACCCGGGCGCGGCCATCGGTGGTAATGCGGATTGCTTTGCCGTCCTGCGTTCCTTTGAATTGGCCCTCGCCGCGGATGGTGATTCCACCGCCGATATCAACCGTCTGGATCTTCTTTTCATCGGTTATATTTACCGGGTCATTACCGGCTTTCAAGTCTGCTACTTTCACTATTTTTTCAAACGGACCATTGCCAGTGAATATGTGGCCTTTATATCCCACACTACCGCTACCGCTGTTCATACAGAATACCACCCGGTCGGGGAATATTCGTACCGCGCCAGCCTTGCCGGTAAAGGTGATTTCATCAGCATTGAAATTAAGTGGGGTATCACTGATGAATATATAATCTGTCGCTTCCGGTGTTGTTACTTTAATACCGCCATTTCCCAAGTCAACACATGGTGGCACTGCTTCAGTGTCTTTATGCGGGTAGACGACGTAGTAATAATCTTTCCCCGGTTTCGCGATTGCTTCTACTGTGGTCTTAACTTCTTTCTGTGTCAATTTTGGGAACTGGTCTGCCTTCATACCCAGTCGGGTTTGCTGCGGGTAATCCCAGGT
The DNA here is from genome assembly GCA_044344305.1 of Armatimonadota bacterium. Lineage (GTDB taxonomy): Bacteria > Armatimonadota > Hebobacteria > CAIYQO01 > CAIYQO01 > JBAXQQ01. The sequence continues at coordinate 6,855 of JBIJDE010000198.1, read as the reverse complement.
CAGGCGCAGGCGTATCGGCAGTGGTTCGCCGGCAAACCAGAAATGCGTACCCGCGCCGTAAGCGGTTTTCATTTCCAGATTATTCCCAGTCATCACCGGCATTTGCGCTTCGGGAACCTGTTTATTGTATGGCGTAGTTGCCGGGTCAAATGCCTTGCCTTCAACGCTGATTTTGTCGGCACCATCCAGATTCAGCCAGGTCCACCAGGTAGGCCGATCCTTGCCACCGGGGAACGTATCGCGCATTACGAAATAGTTGGCACCTTCCGGTTTATCGCTCTTCAGGAAAAGTACATGGCGGTTCCAACTCATCTCGCCTTTGCCATCGGTAAAGATATCCTGCGGGTAATACCGGCTGGAAATGGCGTAATCGGCATTCGCGCCAAAGCCGTAGTCCTGAATAGCATCATCCACTCGCCCAAAAACCTCGGTCAGGTCGTGTTGTCCCACCTTCACCTGATTGTGGTAAATAGCGTTATTATCAGAACCCGGCCCGCCGTAATACTGGTATCCGGTTCCCGGCGACAGCGGTGCGCCTTTGCTATACAGCACCACATTGCCGGCATCGGTATCCCAATGTCCCCAATTTACCCCGGCACGAAAGAGCATCCCCGTTTCATTCGGCGAACCGAAATGCGCGCGGAATACCACACCATAAGCCGGCATAATAGTGGTGGTCAGCGGGATGTTTTTCTCCGGGATATCCGGCAGATAACGGAACGCTTTTTCCGGATGATTAGCCAGCAAACCTGCCACCGGTTCAGTTGGCCAAACTCGCCGGTGCAGCATTGCCATCTGTCCGGCTAATTCTTTGTCTGACCGTTCAGTTGTTGCCAGGGTAATGCCGAAAATACTTTCCAGCATATTTCCGCTGTTCCCCATGCCGGGCAGAATACGGCGGCCGTCGATACGCGGGTCAGGCATGCTGAGATTTGCCAGGTAGCGGACATTTGCGGCTATATAAGATGCGAAATCCGGGCCACCGGTGTTATGGATTATCGTCACCGCGTCATCAAGGAAACGCATAGGGCCATAAAGCTGGTAAGTTGGCGGTTCCAGGGCGGCGCCGTCGGGTGTAATATAAGTTCCTACTTTGCAGCCTACAAATGCGGTAATCTGCTCCATCCAATATTTATCCATCGGATGGTCGGGCAGCAAACCAGCGAAGAATGCCAACGCGCAAGTGCGATTGATGGACATGTTATTATTACCGAGATGCACGCCAACACCGCGCGGATTAAGGTCGGGGTTTGACATCAGATATGCGCCGACCGCCAATACCCGACGTATCTTTTGGCGCAATTCATTCGGCAGGTCGGGGCATGACAACGCATCTTCCGCCGCAAGTGTGTTCGTAAGGGATTCGCTCTGGCGATAATGCGACAATCCGTAAACGGTCCAGTCGCCAAGATAATTGAATTGTCCCAGCATGCCATTAACAAAGCTGTTGCCGTTTCTCACCGCGTCTTCGGTTTTACCACTGAATATATAATATGTTGACAACATTGCTTTGTCAGGATGCTGTTCCAATGATTTCTTTAATCGTTCCACCCCTTCCCGGGTGACCCAGGCGCGGGGGTAATCAGCCGCTTTCGCCGTTTCCGTCCAGTCAAGAACCCATTCCTTGTAGTTATCCAGTCCAATATAACCGATGGTGCGTTGGACATCCTCTGTCTTGTCGCCAAAATATAAAGCCCATTCGCGACGACCGTAACTGTCCTTTATTCCTGTGTCATGTTCATGCGATGAAAATGGGGAGATATCATCGGTTACCTCGGTATACCAGGTTACCGGACGTACGCTGATAGGCAGCGCGACCAGGACACCGGCGTCGGGTTTCCCCCAAACGGTCAATGCCATCGCCCGCCGCCAGGCTCCGGTATGAAGCGGAACAACCGCACAACGCACCGCCGGGACAACATTTTTATCTGCCGCACCGCGGATTTCTACACCGCCTTTGTTGCCGCCCCACTTGCCGGCAGCGAGAATCTTGTTTAGCAATACCATTCCTGTCTCTGGTACCGGCGGCATTGGAGTAACCCCGGCACCACCTACCGGCGCCGGAGGATTTGTGCCATCTTTCAACCTTGCGGCAATAGTACTTGTATAGTCGGAACGCTCAATATGGCCGTCCTCGCCTGCTACCCAACCCAAAGTTGCCGGAGTATAACCGGCATTAAAATCAAGCAGGAGAAAATCCTGTCCTTTAGTTATCTCATTAAAATCAAATTCCTCGGTTACTTCCGCGCGATCCAGACCCGGACTAACCTGAATACGACAAACATATTCTCCTTTGGGTGCAAACTGGTAACGCGCCTCATAAATAATATTTGTCGCGCCTTGCTGTATTATCGACATGGCATAACCGGTCACCATTCGGTCGGTAATGAATCGTGAACCACCCATCCACGAACCACCATTATTCTGCCAACCAAGCAATGGTGTAGGCACTGTTGCAGCGGAAACCGGCTTTTTAAAAATCTTCTTTTTCTCTGCCGGCACCCGCACAGTGAATTGCGCGTTGCCTATCTCCAGCAAATCACCAGCTTTTTTCACTGTTAATGTCGATAATTTCGTATCAGGCTTACCGGCAGACAACGTAAATTCCGTTTTCTTGCCTTTCCCCAACGCAGCAACGAATGACAGCACATTGCCGTCTATCTGGCATGGAACCTCGACGCCTTTTTCATCACGCAGCACCACTTTTCCCGGCTTAAAAACTTTAGTATCAACAGTATAATGCAACAATTCCGCCGGCCAATCACGATATCCGTAATCAGTAATTGTGATTTTGCCATCCGTTGGAACCACAGAATAATTACTTATGGGCATGGTTTGTAATTTCTCGGCAAATACCATACTCGAGATTACGGCAGTCGCAAATGCTAAACTGACAACTTTTAACCATTGCAGATTTATATTCATCTTATAATTCCTTCGTTTCTCTTATTTAGAGAAAACTACTTAGGAGCGTTCCAATAATTGTGCATGTCATTAATTGATTTGTCAATAGCGGATTGACAGATACCATCGGGTACAGCCACAAATGCGGGCAACCACTGTGACTAATAACGGGTTTAAATTTTCCGCATTTAAGGCAGTCCCCTTGTTCAGCCGAACTTTGTTATTATCAGTTTATTTGATTTTGACGTTGTTATCATTTTAGTTTCCGGTCATATAGCTCCAATCGGGTACAGCCACAAATGCGGGCAACCACTGTGACTAATAACGGGTTTAAATTTTCCGCATTTAAGGCAGTCCCCTTGTACAACTGAACTTTTTTATTATCAGCTTAGTTAAATTTTGACAAATTTATTAGCCGGTAATATTAAAAATATCGGCTGTGTTAGGGGACTGGCACTTCGACAAGCTCAGCACTGGGTTAAATCCGGTAAGTTTAGTCCACAAAAAGCATTATTTAAAAATTAACAGCTCGTATTGGACCGCAGGCATCTTGCCTGCCCCCCGGTAGTAGTTTAGCGGCACTTAATAATAAAACGCATGGTTACAAGTTTATGAAATTTAAACGTTTATCGTCTATTTAAAAAGTGCCACTAATTTTCAGCCGGGGCAGGCTGGAAGCCTGCGATCCAATACAATGAATTATCGCTTCACTGGTACACAGTACCCGTCCATAAATTTGCAGGGATATTATTTCAGTGCCGATGCGAATATTTTCTGCAGTATTGATGTGGCGCAGGTATGGGCTGAATCTGCCCCAGCCGAATTGGCGGGTATCGCCACCATCGCAAAATCGTCCGTCAATGATGAAGGTTATTATGCGCGGGCCGCCGTCGATATTCACCACGACATGATGCTGTTGATTTGGTTTCAACACGGCATCGCTTTTCCAGATATTTTCGGTTTGTCCATCGCTGATATATAATTCCAACGCACCGCTTGATATTGTACGCAGACAAAATCCGCGTCCTGTTTCATCACGATTGTCCAGCAATATAATATATGGTGAAATTTCCGGAAGATTAATCACCATTTCAATTGCCACCCCGTCACCGGTGTCTTTGCCACGACAATCAAGATAACTGTAATCGCGTATGCGGAACCATGGCAATTCGGGCATTGATGCGGTTGCCGGCATCGATTCGCCGTTTACCGGTAAATTTATCAAACATTTTTCTGTTGATATTGTTGAAATGGAGCTGTTTTGCTTGAGTTGAAGAGCTAACGCGGCCCACATCTTGTCTAAAAAATCAGCGGGGATTTCGTGAATCCGCGCGATATCTTTTTGAGTTTCTGTCAGATAATATCTGCCGTCTTTTTCCACCAAGTCGGGGTAACTCATCCGCAGGTAAGGGTCATCATCATACAATGCTATCTCTGGTTCAGACCAGGCAATTTCTCGTCCGTTAGGGGTGTCAATTTCAATTCCCGCGCTCAACCATACCGGGTTGCGGTCTTCGTAGGCGTAGCCATCCTGATTGCCGGGGGTTTCGCGCATTATCTTGCCGCCATGATTATGAAACCAGTATAAAAAATTGCCGTTTTCACATCGCCAGGTGAAGTTGGCGGCGCGGGGGTGTTTCATACGGCGTCCATCGGCATAGCATTTGTAGCGCGGGGTAGACCAGGCATGTCCACCATCGCGACTGTAACTCTCCACCGGGTAACCATCTATACTGCGATAAACACAGTAAATTGATCCGTCGCTGAGCAGCGAATAACTTTGTTCTTCTGATATCGGCCCACCACCAGGCGGGGTACGCAATCCAATATCGCCATCCGGCAGCGTTTCCCAGATGAAATTATTGGGGTCAGATTCTGTCAGCATATTGCTGCTTGCCAGCAGCACTCCTTCTGAATGTTCAAAAAAACCGTGTCCAAACTTGCCAACTTTATGCAGAGACATGTAAGCAGTGCCATTTAAAATGAATGGTTTGCCAACATTCCAGAAAAACCGCAATGTGCCGCCATAAACATTTTCATTGTCACAGGCAAAATTGCGAATGGGAATATCATATCGTTGTTCCGACCAGCTTTTGCCGTGGTCATCGCTGTATTTAAATACATAATGTCCCAACGAATCCACCCGGGACAGCACTGTTTTGCCGTCGCAACACTTTACCTCGCGCACGTTATCTGTATTATGATTGTAGAAGATGAATATTCGTCCAGATGGCTTGTCCTCCATAGCTTTAGCGGCGGGGGATTTCAGCATAACCGCATAAGAGTTCTCGCGTTTATCACCAGGTTCAACAGAAACCGGTGCGGACCAACTTTTGCCGCAATCGGTACTGCGAATGGTGATGACATGCTGTCCGTCCGCACCCTCATGTCCTGGACCGGTGGTGACACAGCACAACCACGCGCCGTCATCAGTCTGCACGATATAAGGCTGATCGCTATAGCTCTCAGTAGGAATTTCCAAGCCATTTGAAATGTGGCGAAAATCTGGTGTCATATTTTCTTTATTTCCTCTCTTCACTCATCTCTCTTCACTCTTCTCTCTTCTTTTCTAACCACCGCTAACCCGTTGCCTACCGGGCGCGGTTTGCCGTCTGATGGCATATTCATTATCTGGTCATTCAACCATAACGTGCTGGAACCGCCGCCATCCAGATTCAATGCATTGGTACAGCCAAGGCGTTGTACCAGTTGTGCCTCTTCTGAACTTGTCATCCCGGCAGACCAGTTGGCGCGGCGACCATCTACCACGATAAAATATAGATGAGTATCATTCCAACCGACTATGGTGCGCGGGTGGCGTGGTTGTTCACCCTTGCCAAAATCAATAATTTTGCTATCACGAATCAGTGTTGGCCCGCCGCCAATTGCTGTTTCTGCACCGGTCATATCGGGGGTTGATGTTGCTGAAATAGTAATTTTGTCGCCTATCGCCACTGTTGGCTGGGGTTTCATGTTGGGACCGATTGATAATACCATGCCATCCGCAGGAATGGGGGAGTCACCAGTCTCGCGAATCTCTTTTACTTTTGCCGTCAGCGTACACCCTAATCGCAACGGCAACCAGTCACCATCGCCAGATTTTTCCAGCACCAGTTCGCGACCACCTTTTGTGTGGGTAGATTTTCCAAGTACCGGGGTATACAGTGCCGCGCCATCGTCTTTTCGTGGTCCGTCCAGTGCCAGAGGAGTCTTGCTGCCGTCTCCCCATACCACATTCAGTAATATCCCTACCTTATCAAGATGCGGTTGATTTTTTGCATCTATCCAAAAAGTATCACCCCAACCGGGCAAACTTATCAATTCGCCACGATGGATGAATGTGTTCAATACATCACCCTGGTACGGTCCAGCGGGTAAATCAAACCAGTCGCCATTTATCGCTACCACCGGTTTCCCCATTTCCTTAGGCAAGTTCTTCGCCATATCCGGCACCGTTTCCAGTTCGAAAATTTTATTGTTCGCCAACAATGTGGTCAAATGCAAGTCTGTTCGCGATCGATCAATTTTCACCGCAAAAACTGCCCATGGAGTATCACCACTGCGCTCGCTGATATACGTAACTCCCGGTCCAACTTCAGGGAAATCGGCACGCAATAGCATGGTACAGATTATTAACAGCCAGAAAGAAATTAAATGTCGATTCATACTGATAATCCTTTTAGGATGGTATATAACCTATTTTATATTTTGCATCATGTATTGTCCATATTAGATATGGTCAATTATTTTATATACAGATATGAGTTCATCTTTTGCTAATTATCTTTATATTTCACATCGATTAATATTCAGTTAGCAATCAAATTCGAACAAAAAGTTAGTACTTTAAACCTTAATAATGTTGAAATAAAACAAGTTGTTTGTAAATAAATGTAATATAATCTTTGTGTAACTCTGCGTTAAACTCTGTGCAACTCTGCGGTTAAGTTA
>JBIJDE010000197.1:0-8332 GCA_044344305.1 Armatimonadota bacterium | reverse complement strand
CCTCAATTAATATAATATTTCCAACAGCTATTTATTATTTTTAGATTAATGATATAATCACGTCAAATGGCAAAAAACTTTAATGACTCTATGATTATATTTCATGGAATAAATAGGGACAGTCACAATACGGTTTACTTTAGCGAAATTATTTCTATAGACTTCTCGTAATCTATCCCTTTAACTATAGTAGATTTACCCCTTTTACGTGAACCGTAATGACTGGAACGTACTCTTACACCCCTGGTAACACTTCTGCCCCTGCTTGATGAAACTCGATGCTCTACAACTTCATTTATTATTTCTTTTATCAGGCGAAATATACCTTTCAGGGGGAAAAATTGTCGCTCCGTGCGGCAGTTTTCGGCGTATCACATTAATAGTATGCGTAAATGATATTTTATCAGGATCCTCATCAACTAATAAAGCTGACTCGTGCATTATTGTTCGAACCGTGTAGTGTGCAAGTAGCAAACCATACAACTCTTGTTTAACCATATCTGGCGTTTGGCTGCGGAGAACAACTCTTGCGCCGCCGCGGATATGAGTTTTAAACTCATCAAATATGCTCTCGATTTCCCAGCGTTCGTGATACAAAGCTGCTAATTCATGCGCGGGATACTTTTCATGATTTATAATACTGGTGATTACATGGTATTTTTTGCCTTTTTCCGGCATCCCTTTTATGGTATAAGTTATCACACGGACAGTAATCGGTTCGCCGTTTGATTTATTTGGAGGACGTAAAACCGAGAGAAATGATCCGTCAGGGAGTTGTGTGTCAACACGAAACTTCATATTATCACGTACACGACATATTACTTCAGCGCCAGTTGTTCTTACTTTCTGCCACCAGTCATACCCTATAAAACCACGATCTTCCAAGAGCAGCATCCAAGGGGTAAGAGAAGGGAGCAAATTCTCCGCGATAATATACTCTGATTTCGAACATTCATCAAAGGCAGCGTCTACAATTGCATGAGTACCTGTTTCAACAAGTGCCATCATCCTGATTATAGGAAATGCACTTGGACCTTCCTTGCTGCCATGCATACCGAAAGCGGCAATATTCTCTTCTGTAGCTGGTACAGATAAGGTCGTTCCATCTATCGCCATTAAACGCCAATTATGATACCAACAGCCACGTGTTTCAGGTTTTGCGAGAGGAACAACGATAGATTTAAAGATAGTATCCATAACTTCCCAACCCAGGCGGCTACGAGCGCGGGATATAGCACCCTTAGTTGCTATATCATACACATTTTTTTTAAAAAGCTTTGAAAATCGAAAACCTTCTACAACTTTACGTAAAACCTCTTCATGTGAAAATCCCATATAAATCGATAAACAAATAACAAAATATACTAAAAAAGAAGCTGGTAATAATCGTTTTCGCAACCCTTGTTTGTTGCATTTTATTAGTGATGATTCCACGACAGAAAGCGGAATACTTTTTGTTAAAAAACCTATGCTGATTAAAACTAATGGGCGTGGTAACTGTGAAGAATCTGCAAATGTACGCGCCATTATAGTTCCCCCCTTTTTTATTTATTTTACCACGATTTTTGCTTAAGTAAACCGTATTGGGGACAGTCACCTATTTATATACTTTTATCACTTATTTATGAAGAAAATTATACTTTAATTTTGCTATTTCTATCAACTATCACCCTACCAAAACAAAACAAAAAACCGCTGGCAAATGTCAGCGGTTTAAAGAATTAGTAGTTCCCGGGGACATTATTAATAGGGGACAGTCACAATACGGTTTACTTAACATTGAAAAGTTTTAATAAAACGATAAAATTACGATGAAACAGCAATTGTCATTTTGACTAAGTAAACCGTATTGGGGACAGTCACCTATTAATTTACTTTTCAAAGTTTTTCCTCTCAATTTATGCTCCTTTCTTAGGTCGTCCTACCGGCAGCGGGATCAATCGTTTGCCGGTTTGCTGTTCATAGGTCGGGAATGAAGATTCGCTGCCGAGTGGTCGTCCGGTGTGAGTATTAATTCGCAATTTCATCAAGTCTGCTTCTTCTTCCGGCGATGATAATTTTTCGCGCCATGCATCAGCCGGAATATCTTTTCTCCAATCTGCAATGTCCAGCAAACCGATTTCATCAATTCCACCCAAATGAACAACGGCACTTGACCACTGAAAATCTGATGCCGCTGTTACCATATTGGCACGCACGGGATTGCGTTCGACATAGCGAAGGGCTTTTAAATAATGTTCATCATCCATAGGACATGAGAAAAATCTGTTTTGCCAGAGATGACCACTGCGATGATACATAAAATTTACATATTGCGTGTAGCGATAATGAATCTGCCCCAGCGCCTTTGCCAATGATTTTTCATGAGACGGTGTTAGAATCAAGTGAATATGATTAGGCATTAAGCAATACCCATGCACCTGAACTTGATATTTTTCAGAATATTTTACCAGTAATTTTAAATACTGCCGGTAATCTGCATCCTCAAAAAACACCTTCTCGCGGTTATTTCCCCGCTGTGTTATATGGTGCTTAATCCCGGGCAATACTATCCTTGCTACTCGTGGCATAAAGATAGAATACAACTAATTATGATGTTTTACAAGTAATTGAATTATAAAATTGAAAATATATTTTAATAGGTGACTGTCCCCAATACGGCTTCACCGTGATTCATCACGTGCTTACTTCGCTGCGTTCCCGCGCTTCATTCGCTATGCCGGCAAAGGCGCGACGCACCAACGCCCGGGTATCTCCACTGAATGCGGATACATCCGTTAGTATGGTAAGCCCCAGGGCTTGCCGTGCCCGCAGTACCGCCAGGTGCAATTGCCATGTGCGGTCTTCCAACACCTCCGGTCGCGCCGTCGGCGCCGCCGGTCCGGGCGCCACCGTGGTCGTGGGCGACGGATTAGCTTCGACATATCGGCCGGGATCGCGCAGCGCCTGTGGCGCCGGCGTAGCGAGTAGACAATCGAGAATCTCGCCCGCGCAACACCGTTCGGCATCGTTCAGGTCCATGCGTCGTATAATAGCGTCGCATGCCAGCGCCACGGAGGTGCGAGCTGTAAACACCAATGTTACGTCGCGCGCCAGTACCAACAGATCCGGCAGGCAGGCGGCAGAACCGCACTTGCGCAGCAGGGAGATCGCCGGCAACCAGCGGGGTACGCAGAACCAGCCCTGGCGCTCGTCGCCAATATCCCGGTTCCGGTCGATGTCCTCACGGTTGCGCAATGCCTGCAGAAGGCGCGACTCGGCCCGGCGGTCGCCCCACATCGCCAGGATGACGGCAGCACGCCAGGAGACAGTGTCGTCGGCATCCGCCAACATATCCGCCATCCTGGACGCTGCGGCAGGTCCGGTATGGTAAACCTGCCACAGCACGGCACTGCAACTCCGCGCATGCAACGCCTTCAGCACTGCATCTTCGAGCGGATTGTCTCCTTGAAAGCTGCCTGCTGGCTCGGTGTCGCCAAAGGAGTCTTCGCCCAGGTCGCGCAACGGGATTGCGCCACTCGCAAGCAGTTTTTCGCACAGCACGGTAAACGGAACTGCTCGATTGGTCGTGTGCAGTCTCATGGCCAATACCGCCGCTATGCCGACGACTTCGCCGATCCGCTGCATGTCCCGCTGCATGCGAACCGAGTGGTGTGCCTCCTCCGAGACACCGAGCGCCCGACAAGCCAGCCAGACGTTGTCCAATGTCTTCGGCAGCAGGATGCGATAAGGTATCGCACACGCAGTTCTGCCGGTAAAGAATTGCAGGCACACCCAGGTCCAGAATAGTGAGTCAAGCGATTCGAACTCATAATCCCGCGCGTGATTGTCGTAATGGCAGGCCGTGTATCCCACCGTGTCGGCGAAGTGTCGATGCTCAATCAGGTCATCCAGCGTTAGCAGATAGTCGGTCTCAATTTGGCGTCCCTGGCGCAGGCCGATTGCTGGGGCGATGTAGGTGGGACGTTCAATCTGGTCGTATTGCTGCTGGATATAATGGCTAAAGCCCACCAGGCGCGCCCGTGTCAGGTCCTCAACATCGGTCGGATCGCAGAAGCCTGCATCGAAGTTAACGCCAACCATCCTGGCCAGCCCCTGATCGACGTTGATCCGACCGGAAGACTGGCTGTAAGCGTGTAACAAACCGTCCCCGGCGCGGCCCAGGTATTAATAGGGGACAGTCACCTATTAATTTACTTTCAGGCTTTTTATCTGCGATATTATAGCATCTGCTTCTGTTAACTTCAAAAATTGCCGGATAATATCATCCCTGCCCATTAATTACTATGCTGAAACAATGCTGGTACTGACACCTGCACGACTTCGCCGTTTGGTGTCAGTCCCGGTAACTTGCCGACCGCAGAGCAGTCATATATTTATAGCCACCGCGTCTCAACCAACCGCACGACCCCGGAGCAGGTCGCATATAAAACATTGGATTAAAAAAACTGGTGACTGTCCCCAATTATTCCTGCGCAACATCATGCTAATGCCACCGCAACTATTCGACGCGCCGGAATACTGGAAAGCCATTGCAGAGGCGCTGCCCGAGGCGAAAGCCCTGGCGTCGAAGCCGGCGGAAAGGTAGATATACAGAGACAGGAGACTCAATGGTCAGGACATTCGCTTTTGGGGACTGTACCCCTATGACTGTAAAAGTATCAAATACCGCCCCAGCTTGTGGACTGTACCCGGAAGCGAAAGTCCTGTAATTATATTGATTATTTACTCCGCAACCTGCCGTTGATAGTGAAGTCGATAGCACCAATTTCATCCAGACTGAGGACGGCAAGCTGCTCCCCCAGGATGGATTGGGGGGTGGTGAGGAAAGAGTAAAGGGTAAATTTTAAAGAGTAAATTCTAACCTTTTTTGTTCGTATTTAGTTGCTAAATGACTGTTCTCCTCACCACCTCATATCCTAATCACCTACCCATCACATTCTCGCTATTGGGCATTCTATTACACATGGTTCTGCCACCACCGGCCGGTATCGTTTTATCGGGTCGTGCTGCCGCATGGCGTTCTGCAGGTTTTCCGGGGTTATTTCTGCCGGTGCCGGAATATCTAATTTTGAGCCAAGATATTTGAATCCGCTGTCACCCATGATGGCGAACTTCTTCACCCAATCGCATGCTTTTCTGTCAATTTTGTTGAAACTGTATTTGCAGCCTTCAAGTGATATATTGATGATATCTTTCTTAATGGCGGATGACGGGCAGGCAGTGATGCATTTATTGCCGCAATCGGCGCATTGTTCCGCCATGCCGGATATCTGCAGCGATGATTCAGTAAGCGGCGCGTCAGTGATTATGGCCATGCATCGTTGGCGAATGCCAAATTGTGGAGTTGCCAGATGACCGGATACGGATAGAGTACCAATACCGGCGGCTATTGCCGCGAAACGATTGGAAAACAAATCAGGCTGGTCTCCGCGCGGACTGGCAGTGACGGATTCAGTATTATGAAGGTCTGTTACTATTCTTGCCTGGTATCCGAGTTTTTGCAGTCGTTTAACTATTTTACTGCCTATCACCATTCCCATCCAATGAGTTACGTAGGTCTGAAATGAATATGGTCCGATAGATTCCGCCGGCGGCTTAATCGCCCATTTCAATACTTCCTTGTGATATCGCACGCCGAACATTAATACACTTTTCGCTCCGGGCAGATAATCTTCCGGCTTTTTCACGCTGATTGTCTTAACCTCAACATCAGGGTTACAGGGGGTAAAACGGATTGATTTATCATGGATATCCAGATATTCCATTCCATTAAAATACGGTTCCAACTGCGCCGCCATTTCATTCATACGGTTCACGGATGAAACACCTGCTAAATCAGCACCTGATTTTTTGACAAAATCCAGCAAGTCTGATGTTAAATCGGCTGTTGCGTCACCGAAATCACCGGCATTAACTACAGAATCATCCCCGCGGGATTGTGATGGCAATGCCATGCGCGTTAATACTGTGCGCGAAATAACAGTTTTCCCCGCGTATGCCGGGTTGTCTGCCAATATCTGGTCACTCAGGTTTATCTTCTGTTCCCGGTTTATCCTTTCACAATTAGTGAGAGTTCGGAATCCCAGATCATCAAATGACCGTGCCAGATCATAGCATAATGACTCTAATTGATACCCTGCACCATGATAAAACTCGAAATTATGGGTATAATCCGGGACATCCACCGCCAGAGTAATGGCGCTTTTCGCGCCGGACAAATAACTGCCAATATCTATTCCGCGTTCTTTCAATTCATCTGTGCCGGTAACTATTATATTGTCCGCACCATCTGACATCGCTTTGGCTAATAATCTGTCAGTTATTCCCCGCGGCACGATGGAGTCATCAACTGATGCCCATGACCTGCGCATTGGTGTCCGTGAATATTCACGGTCAAAGGTACGCAAATTTTTAGGCACGCAGAACTTCAGGCACTGTCCCATTTCGCCGGCACGAATGCCGTATTTAGCGACATTCTCCATGATTACTTCTTCTGTAACTACTTCCGGAATATTAAGGTCAAGGTCAAGGTCAAAATGTTCTCCCCATGAACAGCGCCAGAGATTTTTATTGGGGAACCGGTATTCGTATTCAGCTATTTTCAATACATGTTCGCCATTAATCTCTTTTGACAGTGCCTGTGCCGGACAATGTTTGCGGCATAACATACATCCGTCACATATCGTCCCCGGCGCTATCAACGGGTCTTCATCAATCTCAGCATTGGTGATAACAGTTATAAAACGGTTGCGCGCGCCGTATTCCGGGGTAAGCGCAAGTCCGTTGAACCCTATCTCTGATAAACCCGCGACAACTGACATATAAATATGGCTGACATCCGGCGCGAAAACAGCTTTTAAATCCTTATATTCATTATACCGCCATATATTGCTTGACACTATTGGTATTGCTCCATACCCATTTTTTTCTATGAAAGTCGCCATGCGGTATGACATCTCATCAAGACGTGAATTCATATGATACTGCACGGAATATGGGCCAATCTCCTGCGGATGTTCTTCACCGCCAAGTTCAACACAGGCATCCGGATGATGGATTGCCATTACAATTACAGTTTTCGCGTCAGGGTAAATCCCCTGCGGCGACATCATCAACGGCGCGTGTTTGCAACGGTCTATACCGCCAAACCCGACCAGGTCAGCACCTAATTGATAGGCATAATTTTTAATTGTTTCTTTCAGCGACATGGAAAACCCCCTCTGCTGATATAAATTCTGATATCTCTTTAGCAATTTTTTGCAAAGCGGACAATAAAATTGATATTCTTTTTTCATCACATCTGAAAGCCGGAGCGAATGTACCCAATACCCCCCACAACCTGCCGTCGGCAGTATATACAGGGCATGAGATGGCGGCTAACCCGGCAGGATCATTTATTATGCTGTAACCGGCATCCCGCGTTTTTTTCATTACCGACTTTAATTTATTGATGTCAGTTATCCCGTCCCAAATATCACCCGGCATCCCCTGATGCTTAATTATCGCCTGCAACTCATCATCATTGGCAAACGCGGTGAGCAACCTGCCGGTGGGCTTGCTGAAAAACGGTGAACTATCCACCATGGCATGAGAGGCGTGGATAACCTGGTTGGAATCGACATAACCAATCACCACACGTTCGCCTTCATTTAGTATTACGGCGTTGCAAGCCTCACCATATTCATCTACATATCTTTGCAGAATGGCATTTATTCCACTGGTAAAATCTGATGAACCACATTGAATTACCCTGGCAATGCGATGGCATTTATTGCCGGTGGTATAAACGCCACGGCCACTCATGCTCAAATATCCTGCTGCCACTAAGGTTTTTAAAAGATTATGCACTGTACCTGCCGGCCATCCAAATTCACTGACGATATCAGCAAAAGAAACACCGGTATTGTTAATATCACGCAGCACCACCCGGTCCAATAAAAGCAAAGCTTTTTGAACAGAACGAACGTTAGTGGTCTCTTTTTCCATAATACGGAATACCTTTCTGTAATATAGAAAAAGTCTACCTTATAATAATTTGCATGTCAATAGGTGGAAATATGATTATAAATTTACGACCATTTATTGCCCTTCCCCCGCATTTTTTTCTCCATACAAAAAGCTTATCTCATCTCTGGCAGAAATAAATGTGTGGATTTGAGAGTAGAATTGCTAAAAAAACGCCATCGGAATGTATCCGTGGCGTGTTAACTGTGCGGTTATTAATAGGGGACAGTCACCTATTAATTTACTTTCAGGCTTTTTATCTGCGATATTATAGCATCTGCTTCTGTTAACTTCAAAAATTGCCGGATAATATCATCCCTGCTCA
>JBIJDE010000194.1:0-8401 GCA_044344305.1 Armatimonadota bacterium | reverse complement strand
GTTCTATCTTAGAAGGCATCCGTATTAAAATTACTGGTTATAATATTGTAGGAATGGAAAAAAGTGATGGTTTTCGCGAGCATTTATTACCGGATTATCCAGAATGGGCAGTAAGAGAGCTATTTCATAATGCTATAATGCATCGTAATTATTCATCAACGAGCCCTATTCGATTTTATTGGTTCAGCGACCGTATTGAAATACAGAATCCCGGTGGACTTTATGGCGAAGTAACTCCTGAAACATTAACTCGAAGAAATAGCTACAGAAATCCAGTGATAGCAGAGTCATTAAAATCAATGGGATATATTAACAAGTTCGGTTACGGAATCCAACGTGCACAATCAATGCTAATTGAAAATGGCAATCCTCCAGCAGAATTTGAAATTGATGATAAGGTGTTTTGCGTTACCATAAGAAAAAGCATAACTTCAAAATAAGTCAGTAGATATGTGGGTTTCACCTATAACTAATTTTATATTAATGGTTTAAGCCGCATAGATATTCTTTGTGTTACTTTGCGTTATCCTTTGCGTTCTTTGCGGTAAAATAAAATCTATCATCAATATGTTATTTCCTAACCCATATGAATTGGACAAGGTAATTGGTGTCGCTGCTCTGCAGCTTAGTATTTTTTCTAATGATTATTACTAGTAATATGTCGCCGCGCTGCGGCTGGAAATAATGTCGCATAATAATCTTGTTCTATCAAACAAATCAGCCGCAGCGCGGCGAAATATTAATAGTATTGCATTGTATATGAATAATTAAAGCTGCAGAGCAGCGACACATAAAAGATTATACCTAAATAAAATTATGACATTTTTTCGTATAAGTTTAGATGCTAACAGACTAAGATTCACTTTTTTCAATATTAAAAGCAGGATATAACATGAGTAAAATTGAAATATTATATGACGGGAGGATTATATTATGTCTTATTCTGCGTTAGATAGTCTTATTGCGATGTCGAATGACCTGGGACGACCGGAAAATGAACTGGTAATTTTCGGTGAAGGCAACACATCTGCACTGGTTGAAAATAATTGTTTTTACGTAAAATGCAGCGGAACCGAATTACGAACTATTACATCTGAAGGTTTTGCGCTGTTGAATCGTATAGAAACAACTAATCTGTTGGATAAAGAATTAACATCTGATAAAGAAATTTTAGATAATTTATTGAAAATGCGTGTTGATGGAGGGGTAAAATATCCTTCAGTTGAAACTATTATGCATGCGTACCTGTTGGGATTGCCGGGGGTTAACTACGTGGGCCACACCCACCCGACACCTGTTAATGCGCTGCTGTGTTCTGTAAATGCGGAAAAGCTGGTTAATATGCGGGTTTTCCCCGACCAGATAGTATGCTGTGGCGATGTGCCGGCATTCATACCATATACCGACCCGGGACTGCCGTTAGCACGTAAAGTGCGTGAAGTGGTGAATGAATATCTGGAAAAATACAGCATACCGCCAAAAGCTATCATGATACAAAATCATGGCATGTTCGCACTTGGCAAAACAACTCGCGACGTAATGGCATGCAGCATGATGTGGGCAAAAACCGCGCGTGTATTAATCGGCGCCATGAGTTGCGGCGGCATTAATCCCATGCCGGATAGCGAAGTAAACAGAATTAACACCAGACCTGATGAAAAAATCCGCCAGAATGTTATTGGCGGTAAAGAATAGATAAAAGTCGCTTCGACAGGCTCAGCGACCATTACTATAGGAGAAAAAAATGTCTGATATTTTAAGTAAATACCGAAAAGTTGAATACGATTTGCCAAAAAAACAGCTATCATGGTTGTTATATGGTGTAGGACTGGAAAACCTTGGTGTAGACGGGAAACCAGTTGAAACCGAAATACCGCAGCCGAAAGATGATGAATTGCTGGTACGCTGCGATTCCAACAGCCTATGTTTCAGCGATATCAAAATCATTGCCCAGGGTGGCGACCATGTGCGTATCAAGCGCGATATAGCAAAAGATCCGGTTATCATGGGACATGAATCAGTAGTAACGGTGGTACAGGTTGGCAAGAATCTCGCTGGTAAATACCACATTGGTGAAAGATTTGTGGTACAGGCTGATGTATATGTTAACGGCAAAAGCGTCGCTTACGGTTATGCGTTGCCGGGAGCGTTAACCCAGTTCGAAACCATAGGACAGGAAATATTGAATGGCGACGACGGATGTTACCTGATTCCTGTGCGCGAAACCACCGGATACGCAGAAGCCGCCATCACCGAACCATGGGCTTGCGTTGTGCATTCTTTCTTGTTGGATTATCGACATAATGTGAAAGCCGGCGGGAAATGCTTGATGGTCGGCGGTGCAGGTGCAGAAAATATTACCATTGGTAGCGCATTCGCCAACAAACCATCATCAATCACTGCCGTTAACCTGCCGCAGAATCTATTGAATGAATTATCCGCTGCCGGTTTATCTATCGAAGTAGCTACTATAGTTGCTGAAGATGCGTTGTTTGACGATATCATCATTTGCGGTACTATTGCCGATGACCTTTTAGAAACTTTATCTTCAAAATTAACCAAGGCTGGACTTTTCAACGTTGTTGGCGCAACAAAACCGAGTCGACCATTGAAAATAGATGTAGGCCGCGTTCATTACGAAGATTGGTGCTACCTCGGCAACCCTGGCAACAATATTGCCGATTCGTATGCGCCACACCGAAAATTAACCGACTTGAAAGTTGGCGGCAAAGCATGGTTCCTGGGTGCGGGTGGACCAATGGGTCAGATGCATATTCAACGCGCCTGTGAAATGCCGGATGGACCATCATTAATCGTCGCTACTGATATTGACCCGGCACGCTTGCAGGAACTTCGTGATAGATTCATACCTGCAGCAGAGGCACACAATCGCACACTGATTGTACTGAACCCGACGGAATTTACCCCGGAAGAATTTGACGCGAAGTTGAAAGAATTATCCGGCGGAAACGGTTTTGACGATGTAATAGCACTGGTACCTGTACCATTCCTAATTAAACAAGCATCACAATACGCGGCAGATGGCGGTTTGGTTAATATATTTGCCGGCGTAACCCGCGGCACCTGCGTTGATTTAGAATTATCAGACACCTACAACCGCGGCATACGTTGGGTTGGCAGCAGCGGTTCATTCCTCAGCGATATGAAAGAAACCTTGCGAATGGCAGAGGATGGAGAGTTAATCACCGCCAATGCTGTAGCCGCAATCGGCGGTCTGAATGCCGCATACCAGGGACTTGAACTGGTAAAGCAACAGGCTATCCCCGGTAAGATAGTGATTTATCAGCAAATGCCAGACTTGCCTTTAATGCGCCTGTCAGAATTAAAAGATCTTATGCCTACCGTGGCGGCAAAACTGCGAAATGGCAAATATTGGACCGTTGATGCTGAAAATGAATTGATGCGGTTAAAGTTGAACATCGGGTAATACGAATTTTATTTACATCGATGGGCAGGATGGGAAGGATATATGTTTTGCTACGCAAAAATAAAATCTTGTTAATCTTGTTAATCATGTCAAAATAATTCGTAATTAGTAATTTATAATTTAATTAACATCGATGGGCAGGATGGGAAAGATATGTTTTGCATTGCAAAATAAAATCCTGTTAATCTTGTTAATCATGTCAAAAAATTGGAGAACAAATATGGGTGTATTTGATAACAAAGTGGCAATTGTCACTGGTGCTGGCCAGGGTTTAGGCGAGGCTATTGCGCGTCGTCTTGCTGCTGAAGGTGCTAAGGTTGGTGTATGCGACCTGAATGGTGAAAACGCGCAAAAAGTTGCCGACAGCTTGCCGGAAGCGATGGCGTTCACCGTTGACGTTACTAATGAATCTCAGGTAATCGATATGGTTGATGAGGTAGTTTCTATTTGGGGTTCTCTGGATATTATGGTGCCAAATGCTGGTATTTTAATAGCCGAATCGATTGAAGATGCCGATGTGAATAAATGGCGTAAAGTTATCGAAGTAAACCTGATTGGAAATATGATTTGCTGCAAGCATGCTGCCCGCATTTTCATGCAGCAAAACAGCGGTGCAATCGTTGCCATAAACAGCAAGTCTGGCAAAAAAGGTTCCTTCAAAAACTCTGCCTATGCCGCCTCAAAATTTGGCGCAATTGGCTTGATTCAGTCCGTTGCCCTGGAGTTGGCCCCGTTCGGTGCCCGTGCTAATGCTATCTGTCCCGGCAATTTGCTGGATGGCAGTTTGTGGCAGGGAAGTTTGTTTGAACAGTACGCAAAAAATCGCGGTATGACGATGGAAGAAGTGCGTAAACATTATGAAGGTCAGGTTCCACTGGGTCGTGGCTGCAATTACGATGATGTGTGCAATGTTGTCGTATTTCTCGCCAGCGATAACAGCAGTTATCTTACCGGCCAGGCACTTAATGTTGATGGCGGCCAGACTTTCAGCCCGTAATATATGACAGACAGAATACGAAAATTTATGGCAGATAGAATGAGTGCGCATACCCTGCGCACTCTTCATCCTTTGCAGGGAAGAGCAGCCGGTACAGTACAAAACGCCGGTCGCGAAATTATTGATTTTTCTTCAAACGATTACCTCGGTTACTCGCAAAATGTAGATATCATCGCCGCCGCCACCGATGCATTGCAAAAATACGGCATGGGAGCCGGTGCATCACGACTGATGAGCGGTGACCTGGATATTCATCACGATCTGGAAAATATCACCGCACAATATAAAGGCAAAGAAGCGGCATTATGTTTCACCAGCGGTTATTGCGCTAATACCACCTTAATCCCTGCTCTGGTCACCCGACATGACGCAATATTTGCCGATGCATTAATACACGCCAGCCTTATTGATGGCGCACAGCTGTCACAGGCAAAATTAATTCGCTACCGCCATAACGACATTACGCACCTTCAGGAATTACTGGATAAATATCGTGGCAATTATCCTGACGCGCTGATTATCACCGAGTCAATATTCAGCATGGACGGCGACCGCGCCCCATTGAAAGAAATAGTAAAATTAAAACAAGAATATCATTGCCGGTTATTCGTTGATGAGGCACACGCCACCGGAGTTTTTGGCAGTGGAATTGTTGATGCCGACGGTGTAACCGCCGAAACCGAATATATCATGGGCACATTCAGCAAAGCATTGGGTTCTTTCGGCGGGTATCTCGCTTGCGACCAGACAACTAAAGATTACCTGATAAATGCAGCGCGAGGATTTGTGTATACCACCGCACTGCCGCCAGCGATAATTGCCGCAAATATTGCCGCTATTAAAGTCGCTGCGGATAATCCGCAGGATGGTGAAAATCTATTGAGAAAATCCACCTACCTGCGCGATGAATTGCGTCGTCAAGGTTGGCAGGTTGGTGGTGAAAGCCAGATTATACCGGTTGTCGTTGGCAACACCGAACGGGCATTGGAGTTATCGGGAAAACTGGCAGATGCAGGTATGCGGGTGTTGGCGATACGTCCCCCTACTGTGCCGGATGGTTCAGCGCGATTGCGTTTATCGTTATGCGTTATGCATACCGATGAACAATTGCGTCGCTTATTGGAGGCGATGAATGAACTCAAATAAATGGGTCGTTCATGACCGTGGGTTTGAAAAAAATCTGGTTTATTTTCCCGGTTGGGCAACAGATATTTCATTTTTACAACAGGATAAAATGCCATTCAACCTGATATATCCCGAATCGCTAATTACCCCAAACCATCTCAATTCGCTTGCTGAATTACTATCGGAACCGGCTCTGATCCTTGGCTGGTCATTGGGGGGATTTTTAGCGTTGCAATTTGCCCGTCAATGCCCCGGTAAAATATCATCCATGATTATCGCGTCAATTCGCCAGCATTACCCAAAAGAATTAATTGCGCCAATGCGCTCTATAAATTTACCGGATATGCGTAAAACTCAGCAAAACTTTTATAAACAGGTATTTTTTCCTACGATGCTTACTGCATACCGAACATTCAAACAAGGTGAAAACGACCTGGCGAATTCGATGGATTATGACGATCTCTTGACGGGATTGGACTATCTGGAGAATAATGCTATCGGAGACGCGCCGTCGATACCCATAACTTATCTGCATGGCGAGAAAGATGTAATAGCACCGGTATGCGAAGGTATCGCATGGGCAATAAAGAATGGGGTTGAGTGCATTGTCGTTCAAGATGCCCCCCATGTTTTGCCATTTTGCGACCAGTTTTATGAAATAATTAATGACAAATTTAACTGATTCACCGTTATGGGATGCCAAACCAGACCATGCGGAAAGCTATGATAAATACGCGATGCCACAACAGCAGGCAGCCAGGCAATTAATAGAACTTGTCGGAGATATATCGCCGGCAAATATTCTTGAACCTGGCAGCGGTACCGGATATTACACCCGGTTATTGGTTAATAAATTCCTGACAGCAAAAATTTCTTGCGTCGATTTATCTGCATCCGCTTTGCAAATTGCTCAAGAACAGTTGCAATGTGATAATCTTTCATTTATCCGGGGTGATGTGGAAAAGATACCATTGATGAATTATGACTTGATAACAGCAAATGCGGTATTTCAATGGATACACGATTTTCCGCTGTGGATGAATAAAGTGTATGATTCATTAACCACTGATGGCGTGACAGCTTTTTCGTACTTTGGCGGCAGCACCTACCGGGAATTAGCATTTGCTGTAAAAACTGTATATGGTGATGAAGAAAAAATAGCCAGCAGCCAATTTCATACTGTTGATGAGATAAAAAATATTACCAGCCAATTTTCTTCTTCAATTATCGATAATGCTGATTACACAGTGGAATTCGCCAGTTTGCGTGATTTATTATTATCTATTCGCGCTACCGGAACGCGCGGTAGAAAAAAAAATGCGCCAATTTGGACAAAAGGGAAATATAATTTGATAGAAAAGATTTATAATGATGAATTTGGGGGAATAAAAGTAACATATAATGTAATTTTATACCGGGGAGTGAAATGATATGAAAGGAATATTTGTAACAGGCACTGATACTGGCGTTGGAAAAACAATAATTGCCGGTCTATTGGCGGGTGCGTTCAATCGTTACGGCAGTGTAATAACACAAAAATGGGTGCAAACCGGCTGTATTGGAAATTCTACCGATATTGACGTTCACCATTCCCTCAGCGGTATTTCGGTAGATAATGAATTAACCGCCGCGGTAAATCCATACTGTTTCACATTAGCGTCTTCACCACATTTGGCAGCAGAGTCAGAGGGTGGAGTAATAGATCCGCAACGGATAATATCCGCATATCACGAACTGGCCAACAAGTACGACTATGTATTTGCCGAGGGCGCAGGTGGTATATTAGTACCACTGACCCGTACAAAAATGATAATTGATATAGTCGCAGAATTATCGATACCCGTCGTTATTGTGGTAGATAATAAAATAGGTTGCGTTAACCACACCCTGCTAACAATCGAAGCACTGCGCAACAGAAATATTCCCATAGCCGGACTGATATTTAACCAGAAACAGCAGAATATTTTGGGGAATACGATAATAGAAGATAACCCGCGAATAATCAATCAAATATCAAATGTGCCGATACTGGGAAAAATGCCGTATCTGAAAGATTTAAAAGATGGAAAAGCTGCTATCGAAACCATAGCAAATAACCTGTATTTCAGACTGGAATAACGATTTTTGACATGATTAACATGATTGACATGATTTTTTTGCTTCGCAATAAATTATAGAATCGACCATTTTAAGCAGATTTTTCATACAAAGAGAAATTATAATAATCATGTTAATCATGTCAAAAATTTAAAAAGAGATATTAATGCAAGACTGGCTGGAGAAAGACCTTTTATATAATTGGCATCCATACACGCAAATGATGAATTTGCGCGATAATCCGCCTTTGCTGATTACCCGGGCAGCGGGTCGCTACTTGTATGATGTTGATGGTAAGGGTTATTACGACAGTAACTCCAGCTGGTGGTGCAATGTCCACGGGCATTGCCACCCAAAGATTCGCGAAGCGGTTGAAAAACAGATGCGTACCTTAGACCACATCATGTTCGGTTCCATCGCGCATATCCCAGCGATTGAACTGGCGGAAAAGTTGGTGAATATCACCCCGCCGGGTTTGGACCGGGTGTTTTATTCCGATAATGGGTCCACCGCCGTTGAAGTGGCATTAAAGATGTCGGTACAATACTGGCGCAATACCGACCACCCGGAGAAATGCCGCATTATCTCGCTGGACGCCGGTTATCATGGCGATACCGTTGGCTGTATGAGCGTCAGCAATGTAGAGCTATTTCGCGGCGCCTTTGACCCGTTGATGTTTCAGGCGATTACTGCACCTACTCCCCATTGCGATGATTGTACATTGCCATGTAAAA
>JBIJDE010000193.1:0-8427 GCA_044344305.1 Armatimonadota bacterium | reverse complement strand
TTATCGCTTGATTCAGGGCGCCAGCACCAATTGTTTGTAACTCAGCGACACCTTGCTCGCGGATCACGCCTGCAAGCGCGCCCGCAACCGAATTCGGGTTCGATTTTGCGGATACCCGTAAGACTTCCATTGAAATGCTCCTTTTACTGCGAATTAAATATCAGCATTTACTTCGAATTTTACATTAAAACGGGTTATATAATTATTTGTGATGGCAAGTAAAATTATTTACGTCCATCATCAGTAATATTTGAATTCAATATCTCTTGAATGCGCATTATATTTAACGCGACACCTGTTTCGTCGTTAACCTCAATAACGACCGCATTTATTGTAACATTTCCACCGGCAACTTCAAAACGAGAAGGCATACGAGTAAGAAATTTCTTTAATACCCCATCTTTTTGCATGCCCAGTATTGAATCCTGAGGTCCAACCATGCCGACATCTGTAATGAATGCTGTACCTTGCGGTAAAATACGTTCATCTGATGTTTGTACATGTGTATGTGTTCCAACAACTGCACTAATTTTACCATCAAAATGCCATGCGATGGCGGCTTTTTCAGATGTTGCTTCGGCATGTACGTCAAAAAGAATACAATTAGTATGCGATTTTATCAAGGGGAGCAAATCTGATGCGATTTTAAAAGGGTCATCAGCGGGCTCCATAAATGTACGACCGAGTAAGTTAACTACTGCCAATCGCTTATTGCCAGCTTTAAATATTCCATATCCATAACCGGGGACACCTTCAGGATAATTAGCCGGACGAATTATTCTGGATTCATTAATCAAAAGTTGCTCAGCTTCTTTTTTGCTGAATGTATGGTTGCCAAGAGTTATTACATTAATTCCTGCACCAAATAATTCGCTGGCAACTGTTTGGGTTATTCCCATGCCTGCCGCAGTATTTTCGCCATTTGCTATGATTATATCTGGCGAATATGTCGCTTGCCAACGTGGTAATAAGGTGGCTATAGCATGTCTGCCTGGGCGTCCAATGATATCGCCAAAAAAAAGTATTTTCATTACATATGCACCGGGTGTCCCATGACAGCTTCTGCTGCTTCATGGAAAATCTCTGACAAGGTTGGATGCGCATGAACTGAGTTCGCATATTGTTGTATTGTCATTTGATTTTCTATTGCTAAAGTAACACCAGTAATCATATCGGTAACATGTGGTCCTATCGCCTGGCATCCTATTAATTTATTATCGTCACAATCAATTACAATCTTAACATTACCTTCACGTTCTCCTATAGCAACAGCTTTACCAATTGCTCGGAATGGGAAAATTGCACTTTTAGCATTTATACCGGCTGCAATTGCTGCGGCTTCTGTTAATCCGACAGAGGCAACTTGAGGTGATGAATATAACGCGGTCGGTATCGCGCGATAACTCATTTCTGATTTAATACCAGTAATATTATCTACTGCGATAGCTGCTTCGGCTGATGCTTTATGTGCTAACAGCATTCCACCGACTACATCTCCAATAGCATATATACCAGCAATTCCAGTATACATATTTGCATTAACTTTTACAGCACGTTTTTCTATAGTCATGCCATTTTCTGCAAAACCACAATTTTCTGTTATTGGTGTACGACCAGTTGCGACCAGAATTAATTCAGCGTTTACTATTTGAGTATTGCCATCATCACCTTTTAAATTATATGAAACAGATTTTCCGTCTGGCACATCTGATATACTTTTAACCATTGCGTTGGCGATAACATTGATACCTTTTTTCTTTAAAGATAAAGTGAGCTCAGTAGCTATTTGCTCATCTTCCTGCGGTAATATATGTTCTAACCCTTCCAATAATGTTACTTTTGTCCCTAATGTATTACACAGGTATGCGAATTCAATTCCAATAGCACCACCACCAATTACTATCATTGACTCGGGTAATTTTTCAAGACTAAGCATTTCATTACTGGTGACTACATTAACACCATTCAACCCAGGAATTGGGGGGCGTGAAGGTGCTGATCCAGTAGCAAGTATAATATATTCGGCTGTTAAAATCTCGTTATTTACTGAAATACTATTTGGACTTGATAATGTACCTGAACCGGCATAAATATCAATTCCATTTTTTTTCATTAAAAATTCGACACCACCACGCAGTTGTTTTACAACCCTTTCTTTTCGAGTCATGATTTTTGTGAAATCAAATGAAGCACCTTCAATGGTAATACCAAAATCACGCATTGAACGAATAGAAGCCCATGCTTCTGCAGATGCTAATAATGCTTTTGTAGGGATACAGCCAATATTTAAACAGGTACCACCAATAAATGATTTCTCTACTATGGCAGTTCGCAAACCTTTTTGAGCAGATTTAATTGCTGCTACATATCCGCCAGGTCCACCGCCAAGCACTATTACATCATATTTATATTCAGACATGTTAATACCTCAAAGTTAATTCATTCTCGTTCATCGGGGTTATTATAGCGTAAAGATGATATCTAAAGCAAAAAATCACTTATCTCGTGGGTCAATTCCGTATGTTTTTTCTTTTTCTCGCATAGGAACTTGTAGTTTTCCGTTTAAGATGAGAACTCTTTGAGCGTGGTTACGGCAGGTAATCAAGGCATCATTGGCATTATATGCATCTGGAGAATAGATATAATTTTCAGCATTTTTTTGATTGGCTCTCGAGCAGTTTAAAACAGATTTATTAATTATATAGTTCGGTTCTAAATCAGTAAGTTTTTGTGGGTTACTCCCTTTATGTGCATCTCGATAATTATAGATGCTTGTTTTAAGAGATAGAATTCTGATTTGGCATTCAGCGAGATCATCACGATTCCAGCGTGGATTTTTATATGATTTAGCATATTCATAAAATATAAACGTAAATACAATAAATATTCCGATTACACCAACAGCACCGCAACCACAACCAAATACATGCCAAATTGATGTAAGCTTCTTATGTGTTTTTTTCATCATCTCTTGCATGTGTAAATGATGAAGGTAACAAACTATTTTGTCAAATATCGCAAAATAAAAAGGGATTTAATCAATAGTTGTAGAATAAATTTATCCCGAGCCAACTAATTATTACTCCGCTCGGGCATATCGCGTTCTTTCGCTTTTATCCCCTTCGGTGTTAGACAATAGGAGCAAATTTAATGGCAAAATTTATATTTGTAACCGGCGGCGTTGTATCGTCACTTGGTAAAGGGTTAGTTACTGCATGCATGGGAAGAATGCTTCGCTCGCGTGGATTTACAGTTTCAATTATAAAAATTGATCCTTATCTTAATGTAGACGCTGGAACAATGAACCCACATCAACATGGAGAAGTATTTGTAACTGATGATGGAGCTGAAACAGATCTTGATCTGGGGCATTACGAGAGATTTGTTGATATTAACTTAAGTGCCAATAGCAGTATAACCACCGGAAAAGTATATGAGGCTGTAATTAAAAAAGAAAGACGCGGTGACTACCTTGGGCAGACTGTACAAGTTATTCCTCATATTTCAAATGAAATAAAGAAAAGGATTCATGTTGTAGCTCAACGTGATAATGCAGATGTTGTGATTGTAGAAATAGGTGGAACTGTTGGCGACATTGAAAGCTTACCTTTTTTAGAATCTATCAGGCAAATGCGTAAAGATGAAGGTTATGATAATACGCTGTATATACATGTAACTTTGGTACCGACAGTTGGACCTGCGGCAGAAGCAAAAACAAAACCAACTCAACACAGCGTAAGAGAATTGCGAAATATCGGTATACATCCGGACATTTTAGTATGCCGTTCAGCAAGTCAATTATCTACTGATATGAGAGATAAGATCGCATTATTCTGCGATGTCCCAAATGGTGCAGTTATAGAAAGCCTGGATACACCCACTGTATATAATCTACCGATGGTATTTGAAGAACAGGGAATGGCAACTATGGCTGTTGAAAGATTAAAATTACCAGTTCGCGAACCAGATCATACAAAATGGCGAGAAGTAATTCATCGTGTATTAAATCCATTGCATAAGGTAACAATTGGTCTTGTTGGCAAATACATGGGACTTGCTGATGCATATATCAGCGTTTATGAATCACTGCGGCATGGTGGAATCGCTAATTTATCAGAAGTTGAACTGAAATGGATTGATGCTGAGGAATTGCAGAAAATGGATGTTGAAAAAGCATTATCAAAATGTGATGGAATAATAGTTCCCGGCGGATTCGGTGATCGAGGTGTTGAAGGTAAAATTCAAGCTATTAAATACGCGCGTGAAAACAAAATACCTTTCCTTGGATTATGTTTAGGTATGCAATGTATGGTTATTGAATATGCTCGCAATGTTGCTGGCATTAAAGATGCAAGCAGTCTTGAGTTTAATCCTGAATCTCCCAACTTGGTCATAGATCTTATGCCAGAACAAAAATTAGTGGCAGATAAAGGCGCAACAATGCGATTAGGTCAATATCCATGTAAAATAGCACCAGATACTTTAGCTTATAAATGTTATGCCGACACAATGATATACGAAAGACACCGACATCGATTTGAAGTTAATAATGAATATCGTGATAGATTAATCGAAGCCGGTATGGTCTTTTCGGGTACTTCACCAGACGGTAGATTAGTTGAAATAGCTGAAGTGCCAGGACATCCATGCTTTATTGCTTCACAATTTCACCCTGAGTTTAAATCCCGACCTGATCGCGCGCATCCATTGTTTAAAGAATTTATTCATGCTGCAGTGGAATATCATGAACCACAAGGAACTTTTGAGATGTAGTTAACCTTTTTTTAATAGGTGATAAAATGAATTCTGATGTATTTTATGATTTGTATGAGAAATTTCCTGTTAACCATACTGCTTTAGCAGATGGCAAACGGCGAATGACCGAGTTGTTGAATGGAATGCCAACTGATAGCTTGCCGATAATTTTTTGGGCAAATCATAACATTCAACGATATGAACATGAATACGAAAGATTATCACCTGTTGAAAAACATTGTTATGATCAAGTGTTTGGTTTACTGGGTTTGGCAGCATCAGGTAGCGATGGTCAATTGGCGGTACGTGCAAATACTGGTTGCGGTACAATAGCGACAATTGCAGGTTGTACTTTATTACCTTCAGAAACTTCTTTGCCATGGACTATCCATATATCTAAAGAAGATATACAAAACTTTAATCCAGATGATGACTTTAGTTCAATGGGAATAATGCCATTAGTTAAAAGTTATGTTGAATGTTATAAACAGCTTTTGCCAGATTTTATTCACACATTTCTTGCGGATACTCAAGGACCATTTGACCTTGCTCACCTTTTATATGGAGATGAAATATTTTACGCTATTTATGATGAACCTGATTTTGTAACTGAATTAATGCAAAAAGTGACAAAATTATATATACGTGCTACAAAAATGATGAAAAGCTGGGTAGGGGAAGAATTAGATTTTTCATATCACGGTTATAATATTTTATCAAATGGCGGAGTACGTATTTGTGAAGACACTTCAACCTTGTTGAAACCAGAATCGGTAAATGAATATGTAATTCCATATCAAAAAGAAGCATTACAGCCTTTTGGCGGTGGATTTATCCATTATTGTGGTGATAATGATGCTTTGTATAATGGAGTAATTAACAATCCATTAGTTCGCTTACTTAATTTTGGTAATCCAGAACGTCATGATTTTAGCAAAGTAATTCCAGATTTGATTGGAAGAAATAAAGTCTATATCGGAAATATTTATCGCGAACCAAATGAATTACTCTTGGGATATTATAAAAGAGTAATAGAATACACTTCAGGTACAAAACGCGGGTTGATATTTCAGCCAACTTTAACAACAGAAGAAATTAAACAGCCAGAAAAAATAATAGAATTATGGAGAAATCTACAATAAATCATACAAAAAGTTATATACAGGTATCGAATATTGTATTGAAATGTGGTATATTTTAATCAGTTAATGCAAATTGTTTTAATTGATGGTTAAAAATAATGAAAAATAAAATTAATAAAGATGCTATGTCTATAAAGAAAAGTGCAGATGATATACTAACTTATATTTCTGATGCTGATTTTATAGATACGAGTGATATATTTCGAATGGTTATGGCTGAGTCACCTCTCGGATTGTTGTATTACAATTTTGAAAATGATAAAATTTCGTTTTTTAATAAAATGTTTATAAATGTATGGAAGATCGAATATTTAATAGATAACTTGAGCAGTGGTAATATTACTTTTGATGAACTATTTACTAATTTAACGACTTTAATTAATAAACCTGGAAATTTTTCTCAATCATTTAGTAAATGTAAAAATGACAATAAATATGAAGATGCTTATAGATTAAAAGATGGTAAGATGCTATGGCAATACTCTGCCCCTGTAACATCTGGTGAAAAAATAATAGGAAGAATTTTCTTTTATAAAGATATCTCTACTATGGATTCATTACACGTAACTTTACAGGAAAATTTACATTGGCAAGAAATAATCACCTCAATTGCAGCGTTATTAAATGGTGCATCATTTACCGAAAATGAACGTTTTCAAGGTATTTTATCAATTATCGGAAATCATTTTTCATTTGACCGTACGGCATTAGTAACAGTTAATGATTTTGAAAATAGTAAATATTCATATATTTGGTCTTCAGATAAAGCTCCTAAAGTTACACAATTATCTGAATACCAGTCGTCATTAATTAAATTTACTGAATATATAGTATCTAATCGCGTTATCTTAACTTATGAGGAAAATGAACAAAAGGTATATCCTGCTTTAATACAAAAAGCTTTTAAATCTTTTATTGATATGGGTTATAAATCTTTTGTTTTTATTCCGCTATTTAGTACATCAGAATATATAGGAGTATTATTTGGTGGATCTTTTAATGAATCAATAAAATTTGAAGAGAAAACTATTGAACGTCTTGGTTTTATTAGTGAAATTATTTCAGGGTCATTAATAAAAACTATAAAAAGTAATGAGATAAAAAAATCACAAGAATTGTTTTCATTAGCATTTGAAGAGAACCCATCGTCTTTAGTAATAATTACAATTAATGACAGGACAATATTAGATATCAATAAAAGTTGTTTGTCATTGCTTAATTACTTACGCGATGAGGTAATAAATATCTCAACATTAGAATTAGGTATGTGGAATACTACTGATGATTTAGAGAGAATATTATCTACATTTAATTCGGAAAATCAGGTTTTTAAAGATAAAATTAAGATACGTACAAAAATCTCTGAAGTTAAAGTCGTTAGTTTAAATGCGCGAAAAATAGAAATATCAGGTGATGATTGTATTTTAGCAACATTGACTGATGAAACATATAATGAAAAATTGCACACCCAACTTAGATTAATGGAAGCGTCAATTGCAAAGTTTGATGTACCTGTTTTTTGGGTGCGTTCAGACGGTGTTATAATATATGCTAATGATGCTGCATGTAAACATTTGGGTTATACATCTCGTGAAATGACTCATTTATATATATGGCAAATTGATGCAGTAATAAATGAAGAACATTGGTTGAATATAAAATGGCCCAAGTTATGTGAAATTAAAGAATATCATGGTGAAACTCGGCAACGTCGTAAGAATGGAACAATAGTTCCGGTCGAAACACATGAAAGTTATATCGAATTTGATAATGAACAATATTTATTTACCATTGTCGAAGATATTACTGAACGAATGAGAATTGACAATGCATTATTATCCAGTACACGAGCATGGCACGCAATAAGTGAATGTAATCAAGCTGTTGTACGTGGAGTAGATGAAGAGGAATTAATCAATGATATCTGTAAGATTTTAGTTGATGTAGGTGGCTACAAAATTGCATGGGTAGGTTATAACAATAGTAATAAAGATGATAGGAGATTGGTTCCAATCTCAATTTATGGCGAAGATGAAGACTTTTTCAAATCAATATATTGGCATGATGACGAGACCGGTGACGCGGAAATGAATATTGGTTCTCTTTCTGTACAGCCGGTTATTATTAGAAATGTATTTACAGAACCTACAAAAGTTTCTTTTCGTGAAGAATTAATTCGACGTGGATTTGTTTCAACGGCAGCTTTCCCAATAATTATTGATGGTCTTTGTATCGGCTATTTAAATATTGCAGGAACAAAAATTAATATTTTTGATAATGATGAAGTAGAGTTGTTAACAGAATTATCAAATGATTTATCATATGGTATCAGTACTATTAGAATTAGAAAAGAAAAAGTAATTGCAATGCAAGCATTACAAAAAGAACGTGACCAGGCACAGAAGTATCTTGATATTGCAGGAGTGATGATATTAGCATTAGATATAAACGGAAATATTTTAATGCTAAATAAGAAGGGATATGATTTATTAGGATACCAGAATGATGAATTAATTGGTAAAAATTGGTT
>JBIJDE010000330.1:0-5727 GCA_044344305.1 Armatimonadota bacterium | reverse complement strand
TCATATAAAGCTCCCAAGGCTATTCAGGAAGAGTCGTACCATTCAATTTTGCTATTAGACCAGTGATTGTAAATAACCATACTACAGAACCAATCGCTACAAATGTAATAGACCATGGTGATAATGATGTCCGTATTCGAGTTCCTGACTGTATTACACTGTAACCGGCATTCATAGCATTAACTCCTTCCTTCAAGGGTATTAGCATTACAAAACTCGCTATTATTGATAACATCACCAGAATACCTGAGTCAAAAGATGGCAGATTGAGACTTTTCATATTACTCATCCTGGCAGTGATATTACAAAATATATGAAAAGTAAAAAACATGCTTGCCGCCCAATTTGACTCCCAAGAAGATTTATAACCACCTTGTTCTCCAAATGAAAAAGCGTATCTATAAAAGCTCCACAAACACAATGGATAAAAAATAGTATTTACTAAAGCACCACCTTTTAATTGGTATTGCTTCAATAATACTGTCCATGCCCGGTAAAACCAGACAACCCGGTATAGTCCAAACGTTATTATCATCATTAGGGCCACATACCAGAAAGGACGGGCCGATGAATATGGCAAAGTATTAGGATCAATATATTTCGGTGGTTCTGGCGGTGGTGGAACTATAGCCTGTTCGCTCTGTTCAGGATCCGACTTTAATTCAGCATGGCAAAACTCGCAGACAGCATCATCAACCATCAATTCAGCATTGATATGGTTCTCTTTACCGCAGGAGTGGCATAAAACTACTTTAAACTTATTCATTAAGGCTCTCCATTCATAAATTACCTGAACAAATAATATTCTTCTAATATTAAGAGTGTCAATAGCAGTCGCAGTTTTTAGTTTGCGGTTTATAGTTTTCAGATGCTGCATTTAAAACAGGATATTTATCCTTTCTATCCTATTAATCGATGTAAAATTAAATAAAATTACTACTTACCTTTGGCTACCGTTTTCAGTGTTGTTTTCAGGTTTGACATTGCGGTAATATGGCAAGTATAATTTAGCGGACGAGTAGAGGGGTATTTTACGATGGAAGATACATTATTAATAGACGTACAGCGGTATTGCCGCATGGTTAACGAACACGGTTTGGAAGAACTGACCATTACCGGTCCAGATGTTTCCATATCGTTGGCAGCCATGTCTACTGTTGCGCAAGTGGTAACAACTACTACATCAGCGGTTGCACCCACAGTAGTGACAATTCCCGGCAAGGCTCCAGCAGCGGTAAAGAAAGCACCTGAAGCGCCGAAAGGGTATGTTGTTCCATCGCCATTGGTGGGTATATTCTACCGCCAGTCTTCACCGGATACTCCGGTTTTTGTTGAAATTGGCGATACCGTCACCGCTGGACAGACTATTGGTATTGTCGAAGCGATGAAGGTATTTAACGAAATAACCACCGACAAGGCCGGCACCGTGATAGCCATCCCCGCTGAAAATGGCAAATTAGTACAGGCCGACCAACCGTTAGTAATACTTGATGTTTTAGAATAAATTACTTTTGGGTAATTTTAATAAAAGTGAAATATAATCATTCTCAGGCGGGCCTTTTGTGTCCGCCTTTTTAACTTGTGGAGGTATACGATTATGGCGCGAGATATAAATGTGGCAGTGATAGGTTACGGTACCGTAGGCATGGGCGCGGTAAAGTTATTAGAGGAAAATACCGCCTGGGTAGCGCATCGCGTAGGCGCGACGGTTAATGTTCGCCGCGTATGCGACCTGGATTGGGTGCGTGAACGCGAATATATGCCTGCTGTGGAAAAAAGAACCTCAAATGTTCAGGATATTTTCACCGACCCGGACATTCATATCGTCATCGAGGCCATGGGCGGAACTAAACCAGCGCGCGAATTTGTAACCGCAGCATTAAAAAGCGGCAAATCAGTAGTTACCCCCAATAAAGAGTTAATCGCGAAATACG
Source organism: Armatimonadota bacterium (assembly GCA_044344305.1). Classification (GTDB taxonomy): domain Bacteria; phylum Armatimonadota; class Hebobacteria; order CAIYQO01; family CAIYQO01; genus JBAXQQ01. The sequence goes on along the minus strand of JBIJDE010000330.1, from coordinate 3,793 downwards.
GGTCGGAACTGCTGGAGATCGCCAAGGAAAACAATGTTGACCTGATGTTTGAAGGTGCGGTAGGCGGCGGCATCCCCATCATTCGTCCGATGAAAGAAAGCTTGGCTGGTGATAACATTCTGCGCATCATGGGTATCGTCAACGGAACCACTAACTTCATCCTCACTGCCATGACCCAGGAAGGACGTGATTTCGGCGATGTGCTGAAAGATGCCCAGGCATTGGGATACGCGGAAGCCGACCCCACCGCGGATGTTGAAGGTTTTGACACCATGTACAAAATCGCCATCCTCGCCTCCATCGCATTTGGCAGCCATATCGACGTGACACAGATTTACCACGAAGGTATTACAAAAATCAGTGCCGCTGATATTAAATACGCTAAGCAGTTGGGTTACGAAATAAAACTGCTGGCAATTGGTGCCCGCAATGGCGGCGCGCTGGATCTGCGCGTGCATCCTGCATTTGTGCCGGTCAGCCACCCATTGGCCAGCGTCAATGGCGTATTTAACGCGGTATTCATTCAGGGCGAACCCGTGGGCGATTTAATGTTTTACGGTCGCGGAGCAGGTAGCGGACCAACCGGCAGTGCCGTGGTTGGCGACGTTATCGACTGTGCCCGCAATATTCTCCACGATGCCGGCGGACGCGTACCATGCACCTGTCATCAAAACCTGCCCATCCAGGCTATCAGTGAAGTTGTCACCCGTTATTACATCCGCACCCTGGTGAAAGACAAGCCCGGCGTCATCGGCAAATTAGCCAGCATTCTGGGAAAATACGGCGTCAGCCTGACATCAGTATTCCAGCCGAAGTTTGAAGGCGAGTCAGATAAGAACAATGCAGAAGTGGTATGGATAACCCACCTGACCAAGGAATCGCAGATTAATGAAGCGCTGTTGGAAATGAAAAATGAAGAGTGTGTGGCAGAGATTGCCAATGTTATTCGCGTGGAGGGTTAAAAATGGCCGAGTTTGAACCAGTAATCGGCTTTGAAATTCACGCCGAATTAGCCACCGCTTCAAAGATTTTCTGTGGATGCTCTACCGTGCCTGGCGGCGACCCGAATACCCACACCTGTCCGATATGCCTGGGACTACCCGGGGCATTGCCGGTGTTGAATAAAACCGCGCTGGAATATGCCGTCAAGGTAGCGTTGGCGTGCAATTGTACGGTATCGTCGCCATCTATATTTGAACGCAAAAATTATTATTACCCCGACCTGCCGAAAAACTACCAGATTTCGCAAAAACGCGCTCCATTTGGCGTGGATGGCTGGTTTGAATACGAAGTGAATGGCGAAACGAAACGCGTCGGCATTTACGATATTCATCTGGAAGAAGATGCCGGCAAGTTAGTTCACCCCGAAGATAAAAAATCCGCTCATTACAGCCTGGTAGATTATAATCGCGCCGCCGTGCCGCTATTGGAAATTGTATCCGACCCCGACATCCGGTCTATCGAAGAGGCAGAGGGTTACATGGCTGCCATGCGCCAGATGCTGTTGTATTTAGGCGTATCCGAAGCCCGCATGGAATTGGGGCAGATACGGTTTGAAGCCAACATCAGCGTGCGTCCAAAAGGCAGCAGCGAACTACGCAAACGCGTCGAAATTAAAAATCTCAACTCGTTCCGCACTGTAAGATTAGCAACAGAATACGAAATTGAACGCCAGATAGAAGCGTATGAAAATGACGAAAAGATAGTCCAGGAAACCCGGTTGTGGGACGAAATACGCGGAATAACCGTGGCAATGCGCAGTAAAGAAGACAGCCACGACTACCGCTATTTCCCCGACCCCGACCTGACCCCGATTGTATTCACCCCGGAATATCTGGGTGAATTAAAAGCGTCATTGCCGGAATTACCGATGGCGCGCCGCAACCGTTTCATCGATGAATATAGCCTGTCCGCCTACGATGCCACCATCATCACCGGCGAAAAAGCCTTCGCCGATTTCCTTGATACTGCAGTAAGCCACGGTGCCACCCCGAAAGCGGTCGCCAACTGGATGCAGGGAGAAATGCTGCGCCGATTGAACGACGCCAATATCGCCCCCGCCGATAACCCGGTAACCCCGAAGGCTCTCGCCGAGTTAATCGTCATGGTGGAAAACGGAAAGATAAACAACAGCCAGGCAAAACAGGTATTCAACGAGATATTCGACACCGGCAAATCCCCCGCCCAGGTAGTAATAGAACGCGGTTTCGAACAAATCAGCGACACCAGCGAACTGGAAAGCGCCGTAGACACCGTACTCGCCGCCAACCCCGACGCCGCCCAAAAATACGCCGACGGCGAAGACAAAGTAATCGGATTCCTGGTAGGTCAAATAATGCGCGCCACCAAAGGCAAGGCAAACGCCCAGATTGTTAACGAGATATTGAATAAGAAACTGCGATAGAATCTCGACAATATTAAATTAACATCGATCCACCTTCGCTAAAGCTATGGTGGGCAAATGGGCAGGATATGCAGGATATATTAAAAGGGTCAGACCGGTGGTCTGACCCTTTTTAGGTTAATAAACTTGAAGAAATTTAATGTAGCTGATTAAAAAAAGTGCGGTTGGATAAGGGGACTGGCTTTTATTCGGAAATTTAAAACCCTTTTTAAATTCCAACGGTAGTCCGAATAATTGCCTGTACCCGATTAACCAGCCTATTTATTATGGTTAGCAGCACCAGGATGTGTTGCCTGTCCCCCGGCAGACCCAATACCGTGTATTAACATGCAAAGAGAATTATAGTATTATTCAATCAGCGAATATTAAGGAGAAAACAATGATGAATTTAATTTCAGGAATTCCACTGAGGAAAATTATCGCCTTATTACTGATGATGTTCGTCATCACAACATTTGCAGCGAAACCACCCAAAGACAACGATTGGAAAATTTTGAATGACCAGGTTGATAAATTATATAAGCAAAAGAAATATAACCAGGCAATTGAAACGGCAATTAAAGCAATAGCAATTGGTGAAAAAACCTTTGGCATTAATCACCCAAATGTTGGAATTAGTCTGAATAATCTCGCATTTACTTATGATACAGTTGGCAAATATAAAGAAGCTGATCCGATATATACAAGGGTAATAACTATCATAAAATCCAATATTGGACAGCTTAATGAAATCGGTCCATTAATGGAATGGCCTGACGACGAGGTTCGGTGTCAGGCACTTGAGATACTATTTAAACAAGCAGAAATACAATACAAAAGCGCACTTAAAATAAGAGAAAAAACATTTGGAAATGAAGAGGTCGAAGTTGCAATTTGTTTGCATAATATAGGATGGATATACTTTGCGCCAGGAAGTTATGAAAAAGCCGAACCTTATTTTCACAGAGAATTGAAAATTAAAGAGAAAACCTTTGGAACCGATAGTATAGAGTTATTACCAATAATAGATTGTATAGCACGGATTAATTTTTCAACAAATAATTTTAGTCAAACAGAACTATGGTATAAACGTTCATTAGAAATTGCCGAAAAAGAATATGGTCAAAATAGCGACAAATTGTTGCCATGGATTGAAAAACTTGCGCTATGGTATTGTTTATCAATTAGCTCTACAGGTATTCAAGCAGAAAACTTTAAATCTGGTGAATTATTATATAAACGATTATTGAATATTGCAGAAAAAAGCGAAAATATTGATAAAGAAATCTTACTTCAATATATATACAAGTGTTATTATTTCTATAACGTTTCTGGTGATTATATTCAGGCTGAATCACTTTGTAAAAAGATAATTTCTGCAACTGATAAAATCAATGGTCCGGATTTCTA
>JBIJDE010000192.1:0-8432 GCA_044344305.1 Armatimonadota bacterium | reverse complement strand
TGCCCCATCATACATTGAAATATCGCGCTGGGTTCGCTGTCCACCGGTATTATCGTCGCGCCGCATTCCTTTGCCGTGCCCATGATTATTTCACCGGCAGCCACCAACGGTTCTTTGTTTGCAAGTGCTATAGTTTTACCGGCGCGCAATGCCGCTATCAGTGGAGATAAACCGGCAGCACCGACCATTGCCGCCATTATAATATCATCATCGCCAATTGCCGCGTTCACTATTTCATTTTTACCGGCAGCAACCTCAATTGATGTCCCTGATAATGCAATTTTCAATTCGTTATATAATGACTCGTCAGCAATAACCGCCTTTTTTGCCCCGACTTCAATTGCTATTTGTGCCAATTCATTAACCGAACGATTTGCAGTTACGGTGGTCACCGCAAACTTATCAGGATGCACCAACGCAACCTCAACTGTTTGTCGTCCTATAGAACCAGTAGCTCCCAGTATGGCGATTTTTTTCATAAATACCGTTTATTTCACCTCAAAGCAGAATACATTTACTTCTTCATTTCCCCAACTATCGCCAATTTTTAATTTAACACTACAGAAATTACCAGTTGCATTTATCTTCACAAATCGCTGATAATTATTGGCTACCGCTGCGATCACTTCTTCTATACCGTTATTATTAATTCCAGTTATTACAAATGACTTAACCATCGTTGCCGGCACTTCGCGCTGTGGTGCATCCAATGGATAACAGCATGGCTGGTTGTGCTGTCTGCGGTCAAGATTGCTATCGAATACCAGCGATATTTCAGATATTTCAGTTGCGTTAACAAATGAATATTCCACACTCTCACCTTTTTTCGCCCTCCAATAATTTTTCTCATTTCCGGTAGAGCGATTAATACCGTTGCGAAGATTCTCTTTTTCCGGTGAGGTATCTACAATGTTCGCGTTTTTAGTTATTTCACTAATAGTTTTCTGCATCCCCGGTAAATAGCAATCATCATTCATCAATTCATTCTGCAATTCCTTGATGGCTGTTTCATACACACCGCGCGGCGACAATCCATATTTTTTCGCTATTGCAACTGCTGTACCCACTGCCTGCCCCAGGGTAGCACATGTTGCCATTACTCGTGATGAACTCATAGCGACGTGGGTCATGCTGATATTACGTCCGGCGAACCAGAGATTGTCAATATTTTTTGAGTATAAAGCCCGATATGGAATGCCAAATGGCGATGGCGCAGGATGAAAAATTGTTGGATGTCCCGGATACCAGAATCCACCCGGATGATGGTCATCCATACTCCAACCACCATAAGCCACCACATCATCAAATACACCGCCGGCACGCACATCATGCTGATTCATTAACACATCACCAATACATCGTCGGCTTTCACGTTTGCCGGGCAGGAATCCTATCCATTCCAGCACCCAATTATCCGCGCCGTGGTCGCCCTGGTTCTTAATGTGATCCCAAATACCAAAGGCGATTTTCAATAACTCATCACGCAACATTTCTGTATCATGGATACTATCGTTTACACCACCCAGTTCAATCCACCAGAAATTATTACCTTCAGAATTTTTAAATTCATGTCCGCGATTGCTCATCGAATCATGATCGGGAAACTTCTGCGCCCATGTTGGCGGAATGAATTTCTGCGGTGTACTCATCTCGCGCGCCTGAATCAAACAGCTCATTCCCATTGTTTCGCGGTCTGCCATCTCTGGAGCAATATCTTCGTTAAACTCCGCCCGCGCTTCATGACCTATTCGATATTCCGCACCGACAAGGTGTGCCAATGTAGAATCGCCAGAACAGTCCGCAAAATATTTCGCCTGTACCGTATGAGTAGTCTCGGTTGTGAGTTGCCACCCGGTAACTGAAGTAATGATATTATCTGTTACCTGTGCGGCATTGCAACTGCAATTTAATAAAAGGGTAAGATTTTCCTGGTATCGTGCTTTCTCGTATAACACCGAATCCCAAATCTGCCAGTTTCCACCTGGATTGCGATACATATTATCCAGATGAATCTCTTCAATGATTCCTGTTTCGCGGTTACCTTCTCCATGTGCGCCGCACACCCACATGCGAATTTCACTTGAAGAGTTGCCCCCCGGCACCGGCCTGTCCTGCATTAATGCAACTTTCAATCCACGACGGGCAGCAGCAACAGCGGCAGATAAACCAGCAAGTCCCCCACCCACTACACAAAAATCAACAACATGAGTTATATTTTTCATAATATAAAAAATTAAACAAAAACATAGAATTTCCTTTATTTTTTATATATGACCCCGTTTAGGGGTCAAACGTCTATAGAAATTGTACCTTTAATAAATCCGACTCCGTAGGTGTCGCACAATAATTGCCGGTAATCTGCAACGTTCGACACCCTAACGGGGTCGTAAATATATGTAGATGTCAGATTCTATAGACGTGAGACCCCTAACGGGGTAAATTGGACAAGTTTTCAGTTTTCGGTTTTCAGTTTTCAGTTTTGCTTTAATCAGTAACCCCAGGTGAAAGCCTCACCCTTATACACATTTTTTAATAATGTATTTAATGGCAGTTAATAAATCAGTATGATTTGACAATATTGTCATCATTTATTAATAATCCAGCCCCGTTAGGGGCGACATATTAATAGTAATCAATCAACAAAAGAGAGCAAAAGCCCCTTTAGGGGCGACATGTATAATGGTTATATATTTCATTCCCGGTTCTTGATATAAAACGTTTTTAACATGTCGCCCCTAAAGGGGCTTTGGTTCTTTTATTCCTATGTTATTCTATTAACATATCGCCCCTCTGGGGCTTGGATTTTAATTAATTTATGAATTTTTCTTAAAATGTAAACTGCAATTTCAAAAATGTGCATAAGAGTAAGGCTCACGTCTGGGATTACTCATTATGTCGCCACTCCGTGGCTATTAAAATAGCGACAATTTTATTTTGCGTGGTGTTGTGATTTGCTAACCTTGTTTTGTCGTTTTTATCGGTTCGTCTTTATTCTACAGACGCTGTCGCGGGAGCTGGGGACAGCTCCCCTCCCTTAAATGCCTGTTTATAAAATAATGACTTTTCTGTTCAAATTTGATTGCAAACTGACTATATTAATAACCTAAAATCACTTCGCTATATCTTTTGTGACATCGTCTGGCAAGGTGCTCATGACAATCCATTCATCATGTTGCCACAATGACATGTTGCAATCAGGGTCGCTATAGCCATAGGATGGTTGATTGCCTACCCAGCGGGTACCGGTTTTCTTCAATTTTGCTGCACCTGCAATTTTGGGAGCAAAATCTGCGGCCTTTTGAACTGACTCAAATTTTGCGCACCATAATGTATTGGCGTAAGCACGTCTGTGTAATCCCGCCACGTAATGATCCAGAGCTTTTGCAGCGCCGCTGCCATCCCATAACCCCGGCTTTAAATATTTCACCCGCCAGATAGCGATTGGTTCGGTGCCGATATCTGCCAGCACACCACGGTATTCATCCTCGCTTGCCATAGTGACGCCGATATTTTTATATTCGCCTATTTGCGCTGGAATCCAATCCGGGGTGGTGAAGTCCGGTGTCAGCGGGTCACGCTGGAGCAAGTTAGCTTGAGGTCGTGTCCAACCGGCGGCTGCGACCACGCCATTCACCAGATGCTGCTTCAGAAACGCATCTGCCGCCAGTTTTACACCTGCCGAGGTAGACCCGGTGATAGTTATAACCTGGGTCTCAAATGGTGCAACCTTTATCGCCGCGCCATGTAAAAACGGGTTGCGATCGCTCTCGACATAGCCGATGTCGCCTTTCAGATAGCCATACCCAAAGATATATAGACCACCTTCAATTGTTCTGGCTTCGCGCTGCCAGGCGGCGGTAATCATCGGGTCATTTGGCAAGCCTACCAGAATAAGGTGGTCGTAGGCGCGCGCTTCCGGTTTGTCCGCTATCAGTGCTTTGGTATCAGTAATTTCACGCGGCAGATTGCTGCCATACATAATCACCAGCAACGGGTCAGTCTTTACTGCTGCCAGGACATCATCTGCCGCCTTGCGGATTTCTTCCGATGCATCGCCCGCCACGCAAACTTTTAAACTGCGAACAGGTCGTGGCGGTGCTGGTGATTGTGCCATGGCAATGGTGGAAAATATCAATAAAATTGTAATTAAAATCAAATAAACTCGCATCTTATTTCACCTCTTCAATACAGACCAGAGTGCCGTCGCCGGGTCGTGTGGGAACCGAAATCTCAAAATAGTTATCTTTCTTTTTCACATTCAGCGGGGTATTTTCATTTACATCAATAGCTTTCAACTTGGCGACATTTATTGAGGTGGGAGTATAATGCAGAATTGTGGTTCTGCCTTCCTCACGCCAGTCTTCCATTACCACAAACTTGCGTCCATTTGAGGTGAAACCGTATCCGGTAATACCTTTATCAAACTTGATTGGCGGCGCGCAAGCATCCATGATAAATGGGGTGATAGCCCTGGCGTACTGTGCGCTCATGGAATCAGCTGAATCAACTATTAATAAGGTATTTTCGCTGGATATGATAGACTTTTTAAATATTTCGCCAATCTTTTTCCCTTTTACCGGCACCCCGGCGGTGGTGACGCCGAATAGCTCTGCCGCGTCCGCTGATAATTCGCCATCACCCATGAAGGCGGTTATCTTAAAACCTTTCTCATGGAGTTTCTTCAATATGGCAATTTCATCATTATTGAAATGCGATACATTAATTAATATCAGCGGTGCGGTGCCGGTCCATTTATCCAGTGTCGCCACATTGGCGGTAAATGGTATGCTGACGCCGGTATCATGCAATCGCCAAATCATGTTTCGCATAGCGGCAAGGTCGCTCATTCGTCCACCACTGTCATAAGGAGAACCTATGGCGAGGTTATCTTCTGTTTCTACCCGGGCGGTACTGAGTACCAGTCCAACACCTAACGGTCCATCCGGAGTCATCAGACTATGCAATTCCTGTACCCGGTGGTATTGTTGGTAGTCATTAGTATTCATGGTGTAGGCATAACCGGCGTTGCTGTTGTAACCGTAATAATGCATGGATGTGTAGTTGCCATCAGCGCGAATAACCCCGCGAAATGCGCGGTCATAGAGGTGGCGACGGGAAGGTTCGGTGGTGCCGACCGGACCACGCCATTGCGGGTTGCCCAATGTTCCTGAGTCGTACCCCCACTGGCAAAGCGTAGACATTGCCCACGCCGGACTGAATGCCATCGCCGCCATTTGTCTGCCGGTGGTATAAGGAACGCTTTCTTCCCACATTCCCCAGGTGGTGTCATCGCTGCTGCCGCGAATAGTCTCTGCCAATTCAACCGCATAGCGCATCGGCACCAAAGTTAAACCCTGGGCGGTAATTAACAGCTTTTTACCTTCTTTTAAAAATGCTTCACGTAAGGTGCGAACATCATGGACATAGCGCAGGCAATTCCATGCCTGCCATTCCCCTTCGTATTTCCCATGGATTTCTTTCGCCAACTCTTCGCGGGTTTTTCCGGTTAATCCAGGTTTCTTCAATGACAGCAAGTATTCATTGAATCCTTCAAAGTCCTGCCAGCCATGCAAGGCGCCAACTTCCGGCCCGGTATCCCAACGGTCGGAATGGCCAAGGGTAACCTGGCCGGCGATTTTCCAGCGCCGGTCTTTCTTCGCCTGTTCTACCAGTGAAGGTGTGCCGACATCGTAAAATTCCTCACCATTGCCGAATTGCCGCCACGGGGTAGAGTAGTGGCGCATATCATTTTCAGTGACGTATAACTTTGCCGCCTGGGTGTGCGAACGTTCGCCAATTTGTTTTAACTGACGGGAATAAGCCCATATCAGGTCGTCCGGTTGTCCCCAACCGGCGTTGATTTCCGCAGTGCCGGTGCCGGTGGCAAAAACATTGCGGAACCCGCGGGTCACGATGAATCCCATATCTACCGCGGTTGGCGGTTTTAATTCGGTTAATGGTTTTAATGGTGCCTTGGGGTTAATCACCATAATCGGCACATTGGATTGCTGTCCGGCAAATGTGCCTTCCAGCCGGTAAAATCGCGCAGTGTCGCCACCGGGCGGAATTGTAATCGGAACTGTAAAGTTAGCCTGTTCACCTGGTTTAGCGGTTATTTCGCGGGTATCTACCGGGGTAGTCTCGCCGGTAAGACTATTGCGCAATGTCAACGTTACTGTTCCGGTGGTTGCCAACGGCAATGTGCCGGTATTGCCATCAATCATCACTTCGCCCAGCCATGGCGCACCCTGGCTTTTATCCTTGACCCATGGCATCGTTATGGTGACTATATTCCCCTTCGCCTGTTCAATAGGCAGCCGCAGCAAACCGCCTTCTTTCATGAAACGGTCGCCGGCGTCATCCGCGCGCGCTTCTTCCACGGCATCAACTGATATAATTACTTTCGCCGGGTTATGACGGTTATAGTTGCGATAGGTGTCGGGGGTGCCGACCAATGTAACGGCTCCGATTGTTACCGCCTGCGGGAAAGTAAAGGTAATTACGGTATCTTTCTTATCCTGACCGTTAAAATTTCCATATGCGGACGCATACCAGTCAATTCCTTTTTCACCCAGCACACCTTCATCGGTCAAGGCAATGACAGTAGGATTTTTCGGGTCGGATTCATCCTCTACCTTCGCCAACTTTGCAATATTGCGCAAACCGTTTGATATTGAAACAGTGGCCTTCACTACTTGCCCGGGCATGTAGTCATACCCCATTATCGGCAATCCAAGCCGCGCTTCTTTGCCAATTACCGGTGCTTTAAATGGATAAGGTATTGAACGAACTTCTTCAGTTGCCACGGTTAATTTCACCGGTGGCCGCATATCTATCGGGTATTTTCGCTCTTTCACCAGTGTACCGCCATCCTCGGATAATATTCCCAGCCGAACATTATAGGCATCGCGCGCTTCCAGTTCCTGGTATCCGGTTTGGCTGGGCGCGGGAATTGCGAAATCCACGGTTTTTATTTCACCCGGTCCCAACGTCACTATTTTTGACAAATCACCAACAATGGCGTTTTCCCAACTCATCAGACGAACCATCAATTGCAGAGTCAGCGGTTTCTCTATCGGGTTTTTAAGAGTCACTTTCATGGTGCGGGTTGCTATATCTGTAGTTACAACCGGCGGCAGCATATCATCGACTTCAATTGGCAATGCACTGGCAACGGGCAATGGAGTTGCCAGGTATCTTAATATAGTTGTCCAAAATGCCTGTGCTGCCGGGGAGTTTCCGGTAGTGGTTGCGGATGACGCGAATACTGCCACCCGGCCGTGTCCATATCGGCTGGTGATTAATAAAGGCGATTGCCCGGCGTCATTGCCGCGAGCGCGTATTTTCCATTCGCGGTTTTGCAATGGTCGCGACCACCATTCCGCGCCGGCAGGCAGTTTTGGCGTGGTCATATCCGGACTGGAATAACTTAAATACGGTATGAATCTCTCATACTGGTCATATCTCGCCTGTCCACGTTCGGCGGCGTGAAATGGACGTATTTCGTAATACCATGGCACCGTCAAATTTTTCACCACATCGGTAAAAAAAGTATCATCCCATTCCGATAAATTCATAACGCCGCGTTTTGACCGGTTCCACCCGATAGTCGGCAATATATTGGCTATACGCATCGGCTTGTCGCCGCCATTCTCACCCATCGTCAGCAACAGTGACCCACCATTGCGAACATATTCTTCCAGTTTCTTAGCGTTGTCATCATTAAACCCCGCCCCTTCCCACAACAGCACCGAACCGGCAATGACGGGCATATTATTTTTACCAGCTTTAACATTCAACCCAATAGCAGCAGCCGACCCGGTAATCACCGAGATATTTGCCGGATCAACATTAACCACCGTAAAATCCCCATCAATTTTGGGCAAATCAGCCGGTTTAACCTGTGAAAATGATTTAAAACAAAATAGCAGGGAGAAAATAGCCAACACAAAAATACGCATAAAACACCTCGTATAACAATTGTGTTAATTTTACGCAAGTTTGGTTGTGATGTCAATGGAAGAGAGAAAAAGTGAAATTGCAAATGGCAAATGGCAGATGGCAAATTATGCCTCCCTGTCGAGGGAGGTGTCACCGCAGTGACGGAGGGAGTGACTACACGCAAACCCAGAGTTTTCTGCTAATGTCATTCTTATCATAACTCCCATAAAAATTACTATCACAAGACAACTAAAAAAATATTTTCCCTTACTTTACCACCCACCATAAGAATATCGTTGCAGCCTTTTCATTGTAGCCTGATCTGGGGTGAATGGTATCGGTGGTGCTACTGGTATCGGCAATTTCAATAATTCAGCAAACGGGGTTTCGGCTACTTTCAGGTTGTATGCCTGTATCATTAATGATTCGAGATTAACTGTGTCAACGATATTATAGGCGAGAATAGTCTCCAGTGCTGCCTGATTGTTCTT
>JBIJDE010000015.1:0-27114 GCA_044344305.1 Armatimonadota bacterium | reverse complement strand
TTATTGATAAAGCAATTACCGCTGAATATACCATGATCTACGTCGCCAGGTGCCGGCACCAACGCCGGTATATGAAAACGCCAATGCAATAAATCATGACTGGACGCATGTCCCCAACAATGACCGCCATCAGGATATGCCGGGTCTTGATAAATAAAGCAAAGATGATAGTGTCCGTTCCAATATATTGCGCCATTCGGGTCAAATGGCATACCAAATCCCTCTGGCGCAACAAAATGCCAGGTTGGACGATGTGGATCAGCAAGTAAGGCATCGCGCATAGCACGCTGATTGGCAACTAATTCTTTTAAGTTGGATGGAACATTATTATTTGACATCATATTATCTCCATTTTTACAGCGTCAATATTATACAGTTTCAGTTAAGTTAGCAATAGAAATGAAAATATTTTCTATCAAGTTTTTAATTAAGTTTGGAGACACACGGTCAAAGGAGTCTTGTTACATCTACGGTATAATCCCTATCAATCCCAAATCCATATTTGTTCCGCTGTATCTTGTTGACGGGTTAACACCTGTCGGGTCACCGTGAACGACTTCTAATTCAAAGGTATGCTTACCCACAGCCAACTCTTCTGACACTAAAAATGTGCGCAGCCAACCTGACTCGCCGCACCAGTCAGGACGGTCGCGATTTGAATCTTGCCACTCGCCACCATCTATCTGATAGCGGAATTCTGCTGAAGAGCGTCCAAAGTCGAATCCCAGCAATAAACCACGCCCTTCAAAATCAAATGCTAATTTCGCACCTACAGCAGCAGTATGCAGCACCTGATTAATCCAGACCATACTTGCGGAACGGCGGATGGTCCATGGACCTATCAACTGAACATTTTCAAACGGCAACAAATAACAATTTGCCCAATTATGAGAATTTAACGGTTCATGAGATTCATCATTCATAATGCCAAATGGACTTGGTTGTCTGGACAGCTCTTTTTCTAAAAATTGGTTAACACTTTGGGCGTAGCTGGCACTGCCGCGAAATTGCGGGTGCAACCCATCCGGCAGCCATTCTTCCCAACGCATTCGTCCTTTTTTAACATCCTGTAATGCATGTAGTGCCATCCATACCGAACTTATCTGATAATGTTCTGCCAATTGTTCAAACTCAGCAATGGTCGCCGGTACTACATCACTCATCATATCGGCATACATTCCCTGGGCATAGGTGTAGGTGAAAACGATATCGCACTTTGCACCTTTCAACAATTTCCGTACCAGTCCTTCGCGGGTACGCATACGCTGCTCCGCAGGTGTACCGCCATCATTAACCGCAAACTCAATGAATACGATATCGCAACCGCGATTAATCAAATCGCGTTCCGCCCGAAATACTGCCAAATCGCTGCCGGTAGCCCCGATTGCCGCATTCTCTACCGTCAATCTGAGACCGGGGTATTGTTCAACCAGCCAGGCGCATACTCCCTCTGGCCAGTTGAACCCCGGCCGCGGATCAGTAATCGACCCGCCGATAAACCCAACCGTTAAAGCCCCTTTATTAAGCGCATCAATAGTCCTCGACAATCGACCGCGATGTTGTATGATTTTCATTTTTACCTCACTTTGCAAGTTAATCGGCCAACCCAAATTTTATAGAGTCATCCGGCTCTATGAATTGCAGTTCTCCCCATAATGCCGGCAACATTCTTGCCTCTGTCGGCACATCTGCCACGGTGGTTTGGGTTTTGCCGGACCAGTATTTGCGTTCTACCGTGCGCATGCCGTTGTCGTCGCCAACCAGTATGCCAAAATCACCGCGCAGTTTGCTGTCTATTGCCGGTGCATCCACGCCCAGTGATTCCCAGGGGATGGCGGCTTCCATTGACCATGACCTGGTATCCGGTGCAGATACTATATCTGTACCCTCAATTATCTTCACCACGTCTATCCAAACCTCACCACCGGCCGGGGTGTAGAATCGCGTTCGCTTATCACGCGGGGCATCCGGCACAACGGGTCGATACACTACCGCCACCGGTTTATTTTTAATTTTTGCGATGATAATGCGCAAATCTCCCTCTACCGGCTGGGTGCGGTTCAATGGTGCTTTTGCGTCAACGCCCAGTGTAATATCTACCGCGTCGCCGTGTTTGAATATTTCATGAAAATCACCGGCGGTATGCATCAGCGGTGAGGTGTCATTCACCTGGATGGCAATATAAAGATTGTCGGAATTATATGCCATTGCCGCCTTCGCATCTATAATTACCTTCTGGGTTATTTCATCGGTATGCTGGTCAATAATTCTGAATAATCCCCCGGGCCATTCGTCCAAAGCACCATCAATTGCGATAGATTCTTTTTCAATATATGGCACTCTGGCTATTTTAGGTTCTTCCAATTCGCGGTCAAATAATGCCCGTTCAACTTCCCAGAGCTTGGTTTTTTCAAGGTCGGCCGCGGTAACATTTACATTGCTGCCTATACGCTGTACCTGTTCCAGACCATCAACGCGTACGATGCTGTTATGATTGCCGCCGGCGGATAAATAGACCTTGCCATCGTCGGTATTTATAATGCTTCCGTAAAAATCTTCCGCATCCAACCGGACATCTGACAGGTCATTTTTACCCGGTTCGTATTCCGGCATGGTCCAATGTTTGCGTCCATGCCCGACGGGACCGCCAAATATCCACGATGTTAGCAACCCGTCTTTGGTGAATAGAAACCAGTCGCCGTAATTGTTATTGGTGGCGAAATATTCTTCTTTGCCCACGGTGATATGTCCGGTCACCCCAAACTCCGCCACGATAGAACCTGCCGGTCGCGGATTTGGCACCGGGTAATATTTTTGTACACTTATCCCCGGGTCGGGATATTCCCATAGCTTCGTTTTACCGTCTGCATCCAGCATGAAGTTCGCCAATACAAATGTGCTGTTATCAGCATTTGTCCAGGTTGAATAAGTATATGTTGATAGTGGCAGTATCTGCACTTTTTCAATGTCATATACCAACATACCGTCAGCACGAATACTTTGCAAAGGTATACGAATACTACCGAAATTAAGGGAAAGGTTTTCACCAACTGAATTCCCCCAATATGATGGGGCCAGCTTATATTTTTCAGTCAGTTTTACTTCAGCCAATTGAGGTATTCCATCTCGATTATCATCCATCCATAAAAAGCCGTATTTCTCGCGAACCAGACTGGAATATGCCTTCTTTAAATCTGGGTATTTATTCACATTTTTCCACGAAGTCAACGGACCGGCAGCGACTAAAGGCACTGCCACATTATTTTTCTCTTCACAAATAACTGCTACCTCATTGTATACTCGCGGATCACCAACCAGATATCTATGTCCCTGGTAATACAACACCCGGTTGGGGGCGGCAGAACGCTCAGGACTATTCAATCCTGGACGATAAACAATACTGTCTAATTTCCAGTTACGGGTTTTCCAATCTATCTTGAACTTCATACCATCAAAATAAAATTGTGAAATATCTTTCGGGTCGAGCCATCCAGCTCCACCATAAGCACCGCCGCCGCCGTAACTTGCTGGTCCCATGAAGCTCCTTTCCAACTTTCCATCACGACTCCAGCGGCTTATGCGTTTAGGTGCCATGCTATGCTCAACCACCCATAATTTACCATTGCCATCAATAGTTAAATCCCATGGATTGTTGAAATGCAAGCCGTCATACGCACCGGTTTTCAACCCGCCGGGAGCACCAATAACTCGAAGTTGTTTTGCTTTCGTAATATCGAATACCTTAACTACCGCCGGTCCCTGATCTATGGCATACAATAAACCATCCGCGTCAAACGCGATGCCCATCGGCTTTTCTATCATTCCTCTGGGCAATACTTCGACAGGTTCTCCTTTGCCATCCAACGGAACTTTCACTAATCGTTTGTCGGAAATGGCATATAATTCGCCATCTTTCCCAAAAGCAAGATAACCTGGTTTTGGCAGCGAAATCTGTCGCAACATTTCTACCTTGCCGGTTTTATCCTGCGGCAGTTTAAATTCGGTGATGCGCTCACAATATGTCGGCGGTAACTCCGGGTCGTCCGCACCCAGGTGAGAATAAACCACCATACCATCAAAACCAGCCATTTGTGGTCCTACAACTGCACTTTTGAAGCCTTGTACGCCCAATACGCCGGCAGCCAATACTGCGCGAAAACGCAGGGCACGGGTACTAACACCACCAGCAAAATCGATATTTCGCACCGTAGCGGTTTGCGGCCAATAACCGCTGAAAATCTCAACTTGGATGAATCCAACCTGTTTCCACTGATCATCATCAGCCAATGCATCTTTTGGGTCTGCCTTATCATCACCTATGAAAGCGTCAACCGCCATACTGGCAGTAGTTGGAAAACTTAAAGATACCCCTCGTAACGTTTTCGGCTCTTTCCATATTAATCCCATTAATGCTGGTGTATCGTCATTTATAGGTGAGCCTTCTTTACGGGCAACCTTCCATCCGCCTTTTGCAGTTACGGTTCCTTCCAGCGGCACCATTTCTCCCTGTACTGCTACATCTTCATAGCGACGGCTCAATATTGTTGCATAGGTCAAACGCTTTGTTTTAAACCGCAATGCTTCGGTTTGTATACCTTTTTCAATCACTGCAATTCCCGGCGCGCCGGCTTTTCCTTCTGTAGTCAACGGTACCCATTTCTCCGGGTCAAAACAGTCGTCTTCATCAATCCCGCCATCCATCTCATCTACGATAACATCCGGGTCATTCGCTAATTTCGCACCAGGTTTCAGTGCATATACTTTTATGGAAGCGTCTGGAACCATTACCGATCCTACCGGGGTTGGTTTGCGAAAAGCCACTGTCAATGTGCCACCCAATGGACCGGCAGTAGGAGCATCGCCAAAATATGCCGCTGTAGTGCTGGGGGCGGAACCTATACTGAAGATGGCGTTAAGACGGGTAAGATCGTCATATTCACTCTCTTTATATTCATGGGTATTGCGAATGTAAGGCATACATTTCTTTGGATCTATACCGTCCTTTATAGCCGGAGTAATCCATGGAGTGGGCGGGGCATTGTATGCTATATATAATTTATCGCCACTAACCGCCATACCGCCAAGATCTTCACCACCCCATGAAACTACTCCGGGTATTTCCGGGGTCCAGTTAAACTTATATATCTCTGTCGGGGCAAAGTCAGGTACTTCCGGGTCAACGCGCTGAATGCCGTAATTATTCATTATATAACCATATTTACCATCAGAAGCGACGCGAAACCCGCCACCCCAACCGGTTAATACCGGGCTTTCTCCCCATAATTTATTGCCATCAAGGTCGGTGGCAATAGCCGCCTGTCCCTTTTCACTGACGGTGGAACCCATCAGCATAGTTTTGCCGCCGATGGTGCCAATGCTTAACGGGGGCGAGTGGTCTGCCATCCAACTGCCACCACCGCGAACCGGAGCCCACCACGGCGGGTTGCCAGAGTTATTGACGGTTAATTCGTAAGTTAGTTTCAATGGTGGACATGCCGTTCCTTTCCAGACATATTCTCCCGGGGGTACATATTGTCCGCTATCATCTTTCAAATCCCATGGTTCCATAATCTTCCCGGCGGTTCGGTCAACCTCGGCTACCAAACGGCGAACATTTTTGCCGGTTGCCTTGTCCTGAATAATAATAGCGACACGACCAGTCATCGGCATATTGTATGGCAAAGTATATGGTGCGGTAGAGCGGGTTATTTTGGGTGGGTCTGCGGTATCGCCAAGTGGTGACAAAGCATATAACGCACCGCGAACGGTGTATTCGAACTCACCAGCAAACTTATCCGGGGTTATGCGCAAACTTTTCGTTTCTATCGGCTGTTCAAACTTATAAACCAGTTGTTCTTCCTTAATTAATCCATCCTTAACACGTTTCCATGCCGCAGTCGGTGCTACAGTGGCATGGTCGACGGCTTCAGGTTTTAAATATTCCACCTTCAATGATGACGCCAGCGACCCGATTCTATTTCTGATGATAACAAAACCGGCAACTGGCAATTTTTCTCGCCAATACGCAAACCACACCGGAGGTTTTCCGGAAATAGACTGTTGTTTACCCACCACTGCCGGGTTGAAATAACGCTCTTTAAAACAGACAGCACCACCCATTTTTGATCCCGGGGTCTGGTACTGGTCACTGCTGGGAGTGGCTACCATTGATGGGAATATCTCCGCAAAGCGAAGCGCACGGGTGATCACCCCGTTCGGCAACGTCTTTACCGCTCCCATTGGCAAGGTAACCCATTGTTCTTCTTTGGTAATATCACCGGGGTAAACAGCACCCGGCTTAAGGTAACTAACTGTGCGTTCCAGATTAACGGCAAACCAGAAGACCGTAGTTTCCCCGCTGAAATCTGTACAAATAGTACCTATCTCAATCGGTTTATTAAAAGCAACGCGAAAATATCGTTTGCTGGTGGTGAACTTGGGGGCAGTCCATGTCTCAGCTATTACATCAGACCGAAAACCGAGTAATCCTTCCAATGCCGGCATCGGGGCATTCCCCACCGGCTTGTCGCTGTCGTAGGCAATACATTGCGCCGCGTCCAAATCAGCCGCAGAAAAAGCTGGTGTCATCTGCGCAATAGCAGCAACAGATAAAAATAGCAGAACAAAAATAAAAGAAAAAAGTCGCATAGCACCACCCCACAATTACGCAGACACACAAATCATCAAAAAGTAATGAGATTTTTTATAATGAAATTATAGGTAATACGGATTACATCGTCAAGGTGGGGGGAGCAATATATTCTATTTTACATCGATTAATAGGATTGAAATGATTTAAAATTTTTATTATCCAGATAATTAATGTGAAAATAAAACAGCAAAATATAAAGTACCAACTTTTCCCCCTTTACAATAATGCTACTTTAAAGTATAATACTTCAAAGTAGCATTATTGCGAGGTCAATTGTGTTTATAAATAGAAAAAGAGAATTAAATAGCTTAAATGAACGTTTTAATGGCTCTCGGGCTGAATTATTCGTGTTGTATGGTCGGCGACGTACTGGAAAATCTGCATTGCTTCGCCAATGGTGTCAAGGTAAAAAGTATATCTACTTCCTGGCTTCTCAGGTACGCGAACAGGATAATCTTGACCAGTTTCGTCAGGCATTGCTAACTGTTCACCCAGATCCACTGCTGGCATCTATGACATTCACCAGTTGGGATGTTGCATTTACTTATCTTGCTCAAATATCGAAAAATGAACGTTTTATCGTCGTTTTAGATGAGTTCCCATATTTATGCTATGACAACGCAGCTTTGCCATCTATTTTGCAGCGATGGTGGGACATAACCGGTAAGGAAACTCAACTTTTCCTGGTTTTATGCGGTTCACATATCGGATTTATGGAAAATGAAGTGCTGGCGGAGCGTTCACCGTTATATGGTAGAAGAACCGGTCAGGCACGTTTAGAGCCGTTAACTCCTTGGGATTCCGGTCTCTTTTTTCCACATTATTCCCCACGTGAACGTTTAACAGCCTATGGAATATTGGGAGGAATACCCGCCTATTTAGAACGGTTTGATGCTAAATGCGATCTGGAAACTAATGTTAAGCGAGAAATGCTGGACCCGCATGGGTTTTTATTTGATGAAGTACAATTTTTACTGCGTACCGAATTGTCGCAAATATCAACCTATTTAAGTTTATTAAAAGCAACTGCAGGTGGTGCAACAAGACTATCGGAAATGGCAAGTCGCGCGGGAATACCTACAAATGTCGCATCAAAATATATCGGCATACTTTGTGATATGGGGTTACTGCGCCGCGAAGTACCGACAACTGATACCCATCCCGAAAAAAGCAAGCGCGGATTGTATCGTATCCATGACCAGTTTGTAAAGTTCTGGTGCAGGTTTATATTACCTCATCAAAGCCTGATTCAAGCCGGTCAGGGAGATACTGTATGGCAAGAATTTATCCTACCATCCCTTGACACCTATCTGGGAGAAATATTTGAGGAAGCATGTCGGCAATACCTGATTTCATGCGGACCTGTCATGAATAATTTAGTACCAAGGTATGCCGGTCGTTGGTGGAATGGTAGCAATGAAATTGATATCCTCGCTGAAATGTCTGAGGATGGAAAAAAAGTGATAATAGCCGGAGAGTGTAAATGGTGGAAAGGACCGGTTGGGAATAATGTACTTGAAGAATTGCGTCAAAAAACAGCAGCATTACCAGAAAGCTGGCAATCACCATTGCGATTAATGCTTTGTTCTGCATCAGGTTTTACACCAGAAGTCCATGACAAAGCAGCAATAGAGAATATCATACTTCTTGATGCAAAAGATTTAATGACAACATTTTAAATAATGCTACTTCAAAGTATAATACTTCAAAGTAGCATTATTTGTTAATTACATTGTATTTAAAAAAACAGGCACTTGAAAAAATAAAAGTGCCTGTTTTCATTGGGTTAAATATAGTCTGTTTTTTTACATACCGTATTTATTCTTCAAATACAATTCAGTGTTCTGGCGGTCATCCTGTGAAGTCGAACTCAGAGCGATAAATTCTGCAATGTAGCCATCATGATATTCACTACCGCCATTATAACCTGAAAGATACAAGTTGCCACAGCTTCCGAGAATAGTGGTGCTGGTTCCGTTTAAAGTTCCATTAAGATACTTCTGAGTTAAAGTAGTCTGTTCAATTACTGTCATCATATAGAACTTTTTCAATGTCGGAGCACCGGCAGGATCTGCAATCCAATTGCCAGCGTAGTAATTCATTGATCCTCCGCGATAGCCGATAAGCCAGTTGTTAGTTCCGCTTACCGCACGGGAATCGGTGGCATTTTCCGCGTCATAAACGATAAATACTGTATCAGGACGGTTAAGGGTCAGTGATGCTGATACTGTCATTGTACTTGGACGTGATGGTTTAAACAAAACGGCAGGCTGGCCGTTAAGTACATTTGTGGTATATAAAGGTTCCTTGCCAGCGGCAGATACGGCATTATAACCGTTACCGCTGCTGTCAGGCCAGGTGGTTAATGCCGCACCATTGGCGACGCCGGTTATGGCATCTGCTTTAAACCATACTTTCGCGTTTCCTGGGAACAACCCATGAAGATTAGCACTATCGATGTGTCCATCCAGATAGGCGGCAACGAACTTGCCGGAATGTCGAGTAGTTGCAATGTCGGCACCATAAGTTGCGATGTTTGTACCACTGTTTGGGGTGACCGTCTGGCCGTCTGCAGATATCAGAATGGCAGCAGGATTGTTAAACCCACCAATAGACTTGCCTGCATAAGTTCCATTGTAAACATAGCCATTAACCAACGATTTCCCAGCAGTTGGACAAATCAGCACGCCTGGGTCGACTTTAATATCAGACCAGATTGATGCTGTACCTGGCAATGATTCTTCGTGGTCCTGGGCATACATTTGTATAGACATTGCAATCTGTCGTTGATTACTGGAACAAGTTGTTTGCCGGGCTTTTTCACGGGCACGGGCAAAAACAGGGAACAGAATTGCGGCTAAAATAGCAATAATGGCTATCACGACCAGCAATTCAATAAGGGTGAATCCCTTTTTAGATGAACGATAATTCATAACTTATCTCCTTGTAATACAAATATACAGTAAAAGTTTATTACAATACATTGTGATGATCAAAATATACTAACATAAATTTAAAAAGTCAATACTGGTAATTTTGAGTATGAGTTCACCTTTTACTATACGTCTTTTACATCGGTTAGTCAGTTAGCAATCAAATTCGAACAAAAAAGTCAGGATTTCAATAACATACTTTTTGAATTATCACAACTTTACCGTAAAATTGTCATTAGTTAATTAGCCACGGTGTGGCGACATAATGAGTAACCCCAGGCGCAAGCTTGGGGAAGTAATAGATAACAAAGATGAGCCTTGTAAAGGCGACTTTTAAACGCACCTTTACAAGGCGCAATCAAATACTACATCTCTCCCCAGGCTTGCACCTGGGGTTACTGATTAAAATGCCTTTACAAGGCAAAACTAAAAACTAAAAACTTGTCCAATTTATTAGGGTTAGGATTGAAATAATCTTATCTTTTCAATCCTATTAATCGATGTAAAACAAAAATCTACGAAAGGTAAACTTTTTATGATTAATATCATAGCCAATACTATCTGCTATGGCTATAATGGCAACTGTATTCAATAATAAACATCTCTATCCTAACCAGGAGCAAACAATATGTATCGTGAGACTCTTGAACAATTAAGTAATGCGGCGGTTGCCAAGGCAGATTTGCTGCGCCGCAATCCCGGCGGCTATTTGGTATCTTCCATGCTCGCGGGCTTATACGTCGGGTTGGGCATCGCACTAATTTTCACCATCGGCGCGCCGTTGGCAGCAGTTCAGTCTCCATGGTTTAAGACTGTCATGGGCATATGTTTCGGCATCGCGCTGTCGCTGGTTATAATCGCCGGGTCGGAACTTTTCACTGGCAACAATTTGTTGATGATGGTTGGCAAGTGGAACGGCAAGGTGAAAACTGTTGATGTTGTAAATACCTGGTGGATTTCGTGGGTTGGCAATCTTCTGGGTGCACTTCTCCTGTCTGCGTTGTTACAGGGATCTGGGGTGCTTAATGGCCCGGTAGAATCGGCATTTATACAAAAAGTGGCAGCTACAAAAATGACTCTGCCAATCAGCGTCCTGATCTTTCGCGGCATTTTATGCAATATTCTGGTATGTCTCGCTGTATGGTGCGCCACCCGGGTAAAGTCGGAAGCGGCAAAATTGATAATGATATTCTGGTGCCTTTTCGCCTTCATCACCCTCGGGTTCGAACACTCGGTGGCGAATATGACAGTCTTAGGTGTAGCAATGTTCCAAAACCCGCTGCCAGAATATACCGCTCATCTAACCTGGGCAGGCTTTGGCTACAATATGTTATGGGTAACCCTGGGCAATATAATAGGCGGCACCATCGTAGTTGGCGGCGCATACTGGTATATTAGCAAACCGGTTGTTGCTGCTGCGGAATAATCCGAAGAAAATTAACATGGATGGGCAGGATAGGTAAGATATTTTATCCTGCTCATCCATGTTGGGTTTATATATTTTACTTATTGCTAAAATTATTCATCTTCTTCTAATTCTTCTTCTAAATCTAAAATAACATCTCTAATGTAATCATGAAATCCCCAGCCGATTCCATCACTCATATAGAGTACATCATCAAGTCGTTCATGGAATTGCGGATAAAATTCTCTTGCTTCACCTTTTAATAAATCGGATAATTCATCCATTGCAGATTCTATACTACTGTAGAATCGTTCATCAATATCACCATATTCGCTGGTAAACTTGGTGCCATTTTCTACATAAGTCATTAATAGTTCTGCTGTACCCAGTACATTTCCAGTTGCTTTCTGATAATCGCGAATAGCTTTCCGAGCTTCTCCCAACTTTAATTTAGCTTCACCACGTTTGGGAAAGAACTGGTTAATAATTTTATCCCGATATTTTTCGATTGCATCATCAGCCTGGCATCGTGCAAGAAGAAAGTCGCGACTAACAGGCGTCAAACCATAAAGCTCTTTTATTAAAGCAAGCAATGCTGGTTTATCATAAGTATTAAGATGTTGCCGTACAGCACCCCAACCGCCAGATTTTTTTGATTCTGTTGACATTTTTAGCTCCGAAATTTTATTTACGCATTATTATTCCAAATATTGTAAAAAAAATCAAACAAATTTGCATGTTAACAAAAGATCTTCATTTCGGTGGGCTAACATCAAAATATTGCCCCGCTTCAACATCAAATGGTAAGGTATCATTCATCAGTGATGCTTCCAATTGCGGGTTGTCGTCGAATGGTTCCAGCACCAGGCGGTAGCTTTTATTCACCGGCAGGGTAGCCAGCGACAAAAGCTGTTTGTCCAGCACTACCCAATGGGCGACGCGGATTTTTTTTGCGGTGTATTTGCCGGCTATGACCTTCTCTACCGAGTATTCATACATTCCCAGTGCCTGGGTGTATGGCAATATCGCTTTTGGCGATTGAATATCGGAACATTTCAACAGTTTTACCTGTACGATTATTTGTGGAATCGCTTTTCTGGATTTGATTTTCTTCAGGTATGCCATGTAATTTTGATGTGCTTCGTAGAAACCAATTTCACGCGCATATAAGCCAATGCCTTCCATTTTACCCAGCCATGGGTGTTTAAGACTGATATCATTCCCAAATACTAATGGCTGGTTTGCCCAACCTTTCAAGTCACCGTTAATTTTGTCATTCGTAAATACAAGTTTGCCATTTTTATAACAGGTTAATTTTCCTGAATTATAACTGATGACAATATGATAAATTTCACCGCCGACAACAGGGAACAGTGGAATAGTGGCAGTTTCCAGACTGGTGATGAAACTTAAAACCAGCATATTTTTCTCTTGTTTTAGTTGCATATTCTTCCCATTGTCAGATGCCATACCAATAATAACGGCATTGGTCTGGGTGGCATTCGCCGGTTTCAGGGTGATTTCCATGCCAAATTGATTGCTTTCGCGGAACGCATCTGCCAGCGGAGCATCAACTTCTTCGGCGATATATGCTCCACCATGAAGCCACATGGCGTAGTAATGGTCATATGCCGATAGCCCGCGCGCCGTTGGCGAATAAAACCGTTGAAAAACCGCAGTACCGTCATAATGCTGAACCCGCACCGGCACCTTGGCATTTTCCCACAGGAAAAGCAACCGGTCAGTATTACTCGGCCAGATAGTAGAATTTGGGAAAGTAACCAACCCATAGGTCGCCATGGCAATATTAATAAACAATATAACAATCAAAAATCGCAGATGATTCATGGTTTATTCCTTTTCTTTTCTGACCCCAGCGTTTAGGCATATATAATTACATCCAATCATTAATTATCAAATATGTATAAAGGTAGGGGAGCTGTCCCCAGCTCCCGCGAAAGTGTCTGTAGAATAAAGACGAAACGGTTAAAACGACAAAACGAGGTTAGCAAATCACAACACCACGCAAAAGGAAACTGTCGCTGTTACGCTTTATTACATCATTATCACGGTTCGGCGCGGGAATTGGGGACAATTCCCCTACCTTTTTGCTAATATTTTAATCTTAAAATACCATTAATCACTCAAAAATCTTCAACAAATCCTTCACTCCGGGACCTACTTTATATAATGAACGCACCAGCGTTCTGTGGCGGCCGGATGCCAGTTGATAAAAGGCGGATATGGCAGAACTTTCAGGATCGGTGCCGGTACATACTATCAGCATGATATTTTTTTTATCGGTAAATGACATGGCGGATAACGGTAGTCGGCTGGTTTGTTTGCTATCACTGACAATTTCTAATTGTCCTTTTACATCAACAGATTTAATAGTCATAAACTCCATCGTTGATGGTCGAAAAACGCGTACCGGTATACCGGTGGCTAAAGCTATTTTAATACGAGCCAATAATTTTGCGTCCCATGAGGCGGTAATGGCAGGTTTTAGATTATAATCAACTTTTTCCAGCGCAGATTTCGTCGGTGCTGGTACTTTTACTGCTGGGTGGTCGTTTGACACCCACAGTCGGCAATAACCTTTTTTCGCTACCACCGTCCAGCTATTTGTAGACATCTGAAATACACATGGGTCATGCAGGTTAAAACGCGTCCAGTCGTCAGGTACAGAAGGGGCACCGACGATATAATCGGGATGATTTGACCATGATAGCCATTCGATATGTTCATACGCTCGCGGTGGCGGAATTAGGAAAGCCGGCGAACCTATTTCAACCTCAGAAGAGCCTCCCGGGGGAGTAAACAGCACTTCTTCGTGTTTATTATCCTCATACAACATCGTTCCGCTATAGCGCGGATCCTGGCAGATAGTGCCATTGCACAGGTTTCGCAGGCTGAATGTTATCTTCACAAATGCGTTTTCCACCGCGTCCGGCTTTAATTCCGCGGTAGCAAAACCCGGTTGGGTGGTGCAGATATATTTGCCGTCCGGGGAGCGTCCGCCACGGAAAGCATATTTTTCTATCAGTACTTTCACCGGTCCTTCCGGTTCGCAAGTACCTTTTTTGATCTGCTGAATGTAGGTTTTTCCTTCAATGCTTGCGCCGCCAACGCCGGGGGTGCTGACATAAATCAGATATTCATCCCCGGTTTTCGGATGAGACCACCATGTCGGTGATGAGCCTGTTCCTACATACGTTTTCACAGTGCTATCTTTTTGCAGCAGGCGAAGGTATATTTTGCCATCAAGTGTTGAAGTTATGCGAGTGCCATCGCGGCTGATTTCGCCAAGTCCGTCGTTGGTGACATATTCCAGTTGCAATGGATTTTTTGTGAAATCTATCAGGTATAACGGCCAACCGGGTCCGGGAGGGTCGCCCGGGTAGGTAATTACCATTTTCGCCGGTCTGCCGGCAAAAAGTTCCTGTGCCTGGGCATAATTTATCTGCAATTCCGGCTTGTCCACCACTGCCGGTGTAACGGCAAATATCGGTAGTGCAATTGCCAGCATTGTTAATGTAGAAATTAAAATTCGTTTCATCCGACTTTCTCCCGGGTTATAATTTAGCTGCTGTTGTTTCTGTTTCCAGCAGTTCGATTCCATTAATAGTTACCGATGGCATATTTGTTGCATAAAATGTTATGTAAAACTCGCCATTTGTCACTTTGACCGGTACTGTTTTAATTAATGCCTTGTAGCATCCGCCTGCCTCGCCAATTAAGTCAAACTTGGGGAACTCTGTGCCATTTACATTTAGTTTAAATACACGGGAACCCGGTCGGCGGTCATCAAATGTTTCAGCAAAATGCAGACGTGCCACATAATTTCCGTTAGGCACCTTCAGAGAAAAGCGCGACATGCCAAAATGTTCGGTACGGTAAATGCGGACATCTTTCGAGTTCTTGATAATGACGCCTTCGCCACGTTCTACGCATTCGCCATCCACAAATCCGGTATCAGGCTGCCAAACGTTCCCTTCACTGTCGGTATAATCCATGTAGTCACCCGCATTGACGCGAATGGCCAGATGTTTGTAATTTTCAATTTTGATACTTTTCAAACGAGGCAACAGGAAATTAATCTCTGATGTATCATCCCAGAAGATTTTTATTTGATGCTTGCCAGCCGTTATTGCCACTTTATTACTGGTAACATCAACGAAATTATTCCAACTGCCGGTATTCGGAATAACAAGTTTGCCGGTTATATCGATATCATCAAGTTCTACCCGCATCCATAAGTAAGATAAGATACTTGACACCTGCAATTTAATGGCATAATTACCTGTTTTAGTTGCTTGTATATCATAAATAAGTCTGCAATTATCTATACCGTGAATGATTCCTTTGCGATCTACCAAACTCCAGATAGGTTTATGTTCAGTAGTCCTATGAAATTCCATCATTTTAAACGCGGCAGCAGGAATAATCGCAGGTATAACAGGTACTTTCTTTTCCTTAGTGCCAGTTACCGCACTTGCCATAGTAGCTGTAAGTATTAACAGCATTATTACAGCCATCACTCCTGAATAGGTGCGCGATAATCTTTGTGAGTTTATTTTCATGATAACTTCTTTCTCCTGACAGATTTTTATTTTAGACACAATTGTGGTGAAAAGTAACGAAGGGTAATTGAAGAGTGAATAGAGAAAATCTGAATGGATGATTGCTGATTATTTAGGAATATAATTCGTAACAACTTGCCAATCAGAATATTGGCGTTCTCAGTGAGTTATCTCTGATGTGAATCGAGCCGGGCTGCGACCCTGTTCCAAACAGTGACTACACATTATAACCAATATTATATAAACTATTTTTGCGAAGCGGAACATTATATCCTTCCCATCCTGCCCATCGATGTAAATTAATTTCGTAATTCGTAATTTCTCTCTTCTCTTCTCTCCTCTCTCTTCATACTATTCTATCGCGAAATCTCCCCAGCCTTGCGGGGTCAGCCAGGATTCTATCGGCAGGTCGTTCACCAGGTTTGTTGGCGGTTGTGCCCAATAATTGCGGGCGATGTTTATCAATCCGGTTGCGTCGGATGAGATTATGCCAGCATCTCCGCGTAGTTTTACGCCTTGTTTCAGGGTGATATTTAGGGATTTCAGCGGAATTGCCGCTTCTACGGTGTATATTCTGCCGCCACTGGTAACTGCCGCCTGCGCACCGGTTATTATTTCTACCCGGTCAAAGTTTTTCTCGCCTACCGGTGAGTGGTATTTCACATGGGCATCCGGCGATGCATCCGGGTCAATTGGACGCATCAGCACTACTGTTGGTCTGCCGTTATAGTTCGCGATTATTATCCGTTGGTCGCCGGTTAGCGGGTTGTTATGCGGTTTCACCTCGGTGCCAAGCAATAAATCCACCGCGTCGCCAGTTTTAAACAGGCGGGTGAAGTCTTTTCCCTCATTCATCCACGGATTGCTATCCTGGACACGGTACAGCAGGTACAGGTTGTTATTGTCATACGCTATTCGCGCGGTGCCGACATTAGGTGAGTTTTCTCGACCAATTGCCATGGTGGATAATCCAGCCCAGTCGTCACCATTGCCGTCGATGGTTAACTTTCGCGGTGTACGCCTGATGGAGTAATTTCTGGCTTTATCTGCCGATGCTGCCCGTACGGTATTGTCACGTTCCGCCGTTGCCAGTTGTGCTGCATCTACCGATATTGCCGGTAGATTGCTGGTACGGATTTTATCGAGACCCTTTACCTGAAATATCATTGCCGCCTGGCGGCCAAGAGATCCCACCATACGCACTTTGCCATCGGATTGACTGCCAAACCAGCCGTCAAAAGGTTCACCACCCAAACTGAAGTTCTTCACTGATTTCCCGCGAAAATCTGCTTCGTTTTGCGGCAATGAATCTGCCGGCAAACGTCCGTCAACAAAAAGTGCACCGACAAACAATCCGTCCGAGGTGAAAAGGAAATCCTGTCCCAAATTGCCGCGAATGCTGAATATTCGACCCACCCGCTTATTGATATACGCCGTGCCCAGCGATTTTAAACCGCCTATTATTCTGCCCGGTTCCGGCATGGGGGCATTGTGAGATCCGTGAACGCCATGGTTTGGCGATGGATATTCCCATAATTCATTTGACGTGGCGGTGTCAAATACCCGCACGTAACTGGTGTTGCCCCAACCCATGTGGCTGAGGATGAAGAGCTTGTTTTCTTCCGGCAATGGCAGCATGTCTCCGCTTTCCGCTATTTTCGTTTCGCGTTTCCCTTCAATACCATAAACTGGCGCGCCATCTTTCGTAAAACTAACCGGATGCCATTCGGTGATACAATTCTCTTTTTTACTGCCCAACAGGCGGATTACCAGATCACTGCCGATGCGTTCACCCCATGTGTAACCACCTTCCCAATACAATTTTGCCACTACTATACACTCGTCGCGCGACACGTTGCCGTCTTTATTGGTGTCATTCCAAATTACCCCGTCGTCCGGTTTTATTCCGGTGAATGGTCCCTGGTAATCTGGTTTAATGATGCGACTATCCATATATTTTGCCGGCCCGATTGATGCCACCGGCTGATACCTGCCGTTGCGTTCCATGTATATCGTACGCGGCATATCACGACCCTTGGTGTATAGGTATGAAATGGATTTTCCGCTGGCTTTTGACGTTATGATGATGCCGTTGTCCGACCCGGTGGGGACATAAAAGAACTGGTTTTTGCTGACATCCGGCACCCACAATACGCGGGTGACTTTCCAAGTACCGTCTTTTTTATTCAGTTTCATTTCGGTAGGGCCATAATATGCCAGTGTCGGGTCCTGGTCATGCAGATACGAACCGGAACCGGAATAAGCGGTGTTCCCGATGTAGTCACGAACCAGTTTGCCGTTTTGCCCCCATACCGATACCCGACGGGGATATTCCCAATACTCGGTAGCCCACACCAGGTTTTGCGCGTCTACCGCTATCGAACTCACCCGCATCATCCCCTGCAGGTCAAATGTTCCGCACAATTGTCGCCCGCCTTGTTTGCCAACGGTGTATTTTAATATTCCTTGCGTAGTGAATGCCTTCACCTGGCAATCCGGCCCCATATCTGCAACCAAAATATTGCCGGCGTGGTCTATCGCCAGCGCGGTTGCTTTTACTACCCCAGGCGTTAAAACAGGAGTAGTCTTCTCTTGCGTCAGATCAATTTTATTTACCGTACCGTCAATCAGTGCATAAAGTACGCCATCATCGCTATATGCCATTTCTGATGGGGTGGGCATATCAATCATTTTGCGCAAAGCCGCGGTATTGGCATCAATTACCGCCAATTTATTCCCGCTGATTCCCAGTACCAGTGTGTCGTCATGCACGGCGATGGAAACGATTTTTCCGGGATTTGTACCATTAAAAAGTAACTGCGGGGAAACCGGAAACTCCGGCTTGTTATTTATATTGTAAGGAATATAGGAGCCATCAGTAGATTTAAAACGCGCCAAACCATACGCTCGCGACCACCCATCATCCAGAATAATGTAGATATATTGCTTATCTGCGGTCATCGCCGCACCGCCTTGCTTGTCACCCCATATTTTACGTCCATCTTTTCCTACAACAATTAACGCGTGACCACCCTCCGCACCCAGGCTGGCGATAGCCATGCTCTCGCCGGTGGCAGCCAATAGCGATGGAGATGCGTGGTCAGACATCCAGTTACCGCTGCCATTGCGTGTGTCCCATGGTGGGGTGCCGGGGTTATAAAAACTGGATTCATATACCACATCCAACCCTTGATGCCACAAAACGCGCAGTGAATATCGCCCAGCTGGTACTAATTTTCCCCGGTCATCCAATCCATCCCATTTTATTTCAATTTCTCGACGAGAACCATGCATTTTCACCGTATAATCGGCCGGTTCAAAGTCACCCGCCAGATTGCGAATGCGTTTTTTGTTGACATCATCGATTGCCACAGTGAATTTCTTCGCTTCTTTCGGCAATTCAAAATTTATGGGGATAGTGCCAATTAACAGCTTTTTCGGGGCAACAACCGGCTTGGGTGAAGTATCTTCTGTAACCGGTAATTTTCCGGTTGGCGACAATGTTACCTGACCGTGGATTTCTCCAACTTCCCAGAACCATCCGGTATGTACGGCGTCCGGTTTTGCCAGATCCATCATGTGGTTTATCGGCCAACCCTTTCCAGAGTCCGGACCCCACACCAAATCAAGCATGCAATTAAAACTCTCACCCGGCTGGTATGCCCGTCCACTCTTAACTATCGCGGTCCAGGGAATACGCATCTCCTGAAAATAACCTGTGCCGTCCGGCTTCATTTGAAATTGCTGGGTTATCCCTAATGCGATGGTATCTAAATATACAATCTCTTTATCATGAAATCCCATTATGCCATTCATTGCGTATGCGCCCGGCTTGCTACCCTTCGTAAAATACCAGCCGAAAACATTGCGAAACATATCAGTTTTAAAATGAATCTGCAGCGAATCAGAATGAAATGCAAACCGCTGGTCAACCACCGTCTGCGGGTCGTAATTATTCACCATTGGGGTTTTATCTATCCAATCAACCCCCACGTACAACGCTTGCGCGTCATACATCATCGCCACCCGCGCGCTAAAATCGTTAATGTATTCCAAATTGGGACATACTAAAATACGTCCAGAAAGATCCCATTCATTCAAACGACCATCAATTGTCACCGGACCAGTCACCGGCACCGCGCGCAAAAGATGATTGTCAGTCTGTTGTGAAAAAGCTGAAACCAGACAAATGAGTGAAAGCATTACAAATACAACAAGGCGATTAAGCATGAATATCTCCTAATGAACAACAGTTTATGCGAGTCTGTTAAACCGCATTAACAACCCGAGTTGACTTCATTGATTATACTTTTGGTTTTGATACATGTCTATGGGTAAATCAGGTGTGTATTTACATTAGTTATTACACAGAGATTCACAGAGAAGACACTGAGACTCACAGAGGAAATTTATAAAAACACCTCCGTGTATCTCCGTGTCTCCTTCGTGCATCTCTGTGTAACCCCTACAAAAAACTCAAATCTCTTCGCCATCTACATCAAAACTCTCTTCATCTTCTGCCTGCGGTTGTTGTTCGGGGTGGATTACTATATTCTGTTCTTCCGGGTACCATACCATTTTTGGCTGGCTTGCCAGTACCAGTGCTGCGTTTACTATTTTTTTAGCGTTTACGTTATTATTGTCGGATACGATATCCGGGGTTAACGCGATGTTGACATAGCCGTATTCCACCGTAGTACGCTGTACGCGAACCTGGCAGGTAAAGGTTTTAGCTTTCTTTTCAGACATTTATTAGTCTCCCTTGGGTAAAATATTTTAACAAAATTCATGTTAATCATGTTAATCATGTCAAAAAAACATCACTCACCAAACACCTTTTTCACCGCATCCAGATAGCCGTAACCATTCAGGTCATCCGGTTCCAGGTAGCTGGTTTCCGTCCATTCGTTCCAGCTATTTATGGTTATCAACGGCGGCTGATTCGTATGGTTATCGGCGAATGATTTTGCCTGTTCCAATGCGCGGAGGAAATTTTCCGGGGTGTTGTTTTTCACGATTCCGGGTCGGAACTCTTTATAGCGCGGGTTGTTATCCCACCCTATTGATACATGGGGGAAATATGGGATGTTGAATTCTTTATCCAACCGCTCCCATTCCTTCACCACATCAACCATAATTTCGTTGTAATCACGGTCGATATTGGTAAAATGGACAAATTGATAATGGGACATGCTGTCAAAACCGAGAGTGCTGACAATATCGAAGCCGGTTGCCGTTCTGCCGGCATCCACACCACTAAGATTAATAGAACTCTGATTCCAATAAACTAGTTGCAGGTGCAGACCGGGGAAACCTGCGGCAGCCACCTGCGCCCGGAACCATTCAAATGCATCTTTGGTGGCATCCAGACCGCCCAATCCTCTCATTAGATTGCTTAAATCGTATATCATGAAAACTGGTTTGCCATCGATGGTATAATAAGACGGATGTTTGAAATAGTTCTCAATCAATCGATGAACTATAATTTCAAACTCTTTTCTGTCCACCGCGCCCGACCATACCACGTCATTTTTATGCACATGAGAGTTGCGGATATCCCAGCAATAATTAGCATCGTGATTTGCCCACATCAGGTAAAACTTCACCCGCGAATTATTATTCGCCTTCAGGTAACCATCATTAAGGCAATTCTCCAAGAAAGGCCGCCGGTCGTACCAATACCAGTCGTAAATAAAGATATTCACGCCATGGTCTGCCGCCGCGTTTATCTGCATCTGCATCACATACGGGTCTGCCTCGTTAACATATCCCCACAATGGTTTTCGTGGCCAGTTATGCTCCGGGTTTTTCTTCACCGCGTTCTTCACCGACTGCCACTCGCCAATTCCCTCTGGCCAAAATATCAGCGACCTTTCTTCGTCACCGGTATAGGACGGCCACACATAAGCAGCAATATCATATTTTCGAGTCATAAATATATCCTTAATCATAAATTGCCTGTTTGATAATAGCAATTGGGCAATTGAAGGTCAAGAGAGTGAAAGAGGAGAGAAGGGAGGTAACCCTCTCGGTGACGTTAGCAGCGCAAGAGAATGTTAAAATGCTGAAAATTTATTCCCGGTTCATCCTTTTTCTCGAGCGAGACGCTCTGATCACCTCTCGGGTGAAGAGTGAAATTACGCTGCATATAAAGGGAAAATGCGGTTTATGGCTAATATTATTCGTGATGATATCCATAAAGAAATTGAAAATTAAGGCGAAGACGGTCGGAGATATTTTGCATGAGCTATACCACGCGCATCACCCGCACAGAATGGAAGGTGGTGTTTTGCAACCGGTGGATGAGTTAGTGCTGACTATATTATCGCAGAGTACCACTGATACTAACTCCTGGCGCGGATACCATGCCTTAAAAGCGGTTTTCCCTGATTGGGACAGTGTAGCAGATGCCCCGGTTGAACAGGTTGAAAAAGCGATTAAGCTGTGCGGTTTGTCACACCAGAAAGCCCCTCGAATCCAGGCTGTTTTGCAGCAGCTTAGAACTGAACATGGTAAAATAACGTTAGATTTTCTACAAGGCATTACTGCACGCGCTGGTCTGGAGTATCTAACTTCTTTCAATGGCGTCGGCCGAAAAACAGCTTCGTGTGTATTGCTGTTTGCATTGGATAAACCTGTGATGCCGGTAGATACCCACGTTCACCGGGTAACGATGCGGCTGGGATTAATAGATAAAGATGTCACCGCTGACAAAGCTCATGACATTCTGGAGAAAATTGTAGATCCTGCCGATTACCTGACATTCCACGTAAATGTTATTGCCCACGGCAGGCAAATATGTACTGCCCGCAATCCGCATTGCCAGGCATGCGCAATAGCGGAACTGTGCGATTATTACAATAAAAGGTAAAATGTTATCGAAGTTATCTGAAAAACAAAATGGGGAATTAAAATGGCAAAGCAAATGTTGGCGGATTTAACTGACGGCGCGGCGGTTAGCACCCTGGCGGTGTTAAAGACAAAAAGAAAAGCAGATTATAAAAATAAGGTTGGCACTTATCTTGCTGTCACCCTGGCCGACAATAGCGGTACCATTGAAGCGAAGATGTTTGATGGTGGAGAAGATGCATTCGGCAAAATAGTTGAAAGTAAATTAGTTGAAATTTCCGGTAAGGCACAAAAGTATAATAATTCCATCAGCATATTGCTAGATTCCATATCTGAATACGACGGCGAGTATGAACATGACGATTTTATGCCGGCATATAGCGGTGATTATAAGATATTAGAACGGGAATTGGATGAAATTATTTCCTCAATAACTGATAGTGATTTAAAGAGATTATTAAAAGATATCTTTAATGATGAAAATATCCGTCCAGCATTTTGTACAGCACCAGCAGCACGGGGAGTGCATGGAGCGTATATCCATGGTTTGTTGGAACATGTCATCAGGTTATGTCGGCTTGCTGATTCGGTAAGTAGCCAGTATCCGCAAATTGACCGCAATATATTGCTGACCGGAGCATTATTGCACGACATCGGTAAGATCTATGAATTCAGCTGGTCTCTATGTATTGAATACACAACGTTGGGATCACTGCACGGACATCTGGTGCTTGGTGACCGTATGCTTACTGACCGTTGCCGGCAAAATGACGTCCCTGAAGAAAAAGCAATGAAAATAAGCCACCTTATTTTAAGCCATCACGGCATACCAGAATATGGGACAGTAGTCATACCGAGAACATTGGAAGCAATAGTGTTGCATCATATAGACAATATGGAAGCAAAAATTACCCATTGTCTGGAAATGTTAAAAACAGGATTAGAAGGCAGCCAGTGGACAGAATGGGATAGGGTAGAAGGCAGGCAATGGTATAAAGGAAACAACAATGGAAATAATCAAAACGAATCTGCAAAGTAAAATATATGATAATAGCGTTGTTGCCATCGGCATGTTTGACGGCGTGCATCTGGGTCATCAGGCTCTCCTGCACAAATGCCGTGAACATGCTGATAAACAAGGCACCAGAGCGATTGCATTAACATATCATCCGCACCCTCGCTGTATTTTAACTCCGAAATCGAATTGTCCGCTTCTCACATCATTGGAAGAAAAACTGGAATTATTTGATTCTTTTAAGATGGGTGTTGCGGTAGTGGTTGATTTCACACCAGAATTCACCATGCTGTCTGCTGAGGAATATCTGCAAAACCTTTGCCTATCATTAAATCCTTTAGTTATAGTAGCGGGGTATCGATCAACATTCGGGCATAACCGCACCGGAAATCCTGAATTATTACAACTTATGGCATCGAAATTAAATTATATTGCTGATATTGTATCTCCGGTTGAGGTTGAAGGCGTTGCGGTAAGCAGTTCACACATTCGCGAACTGGTGATGAATGGAGATGTGGAATTAGCCGGAAAATTGCTGGGTTACCGCTATTCTTTTACCGGCACAGTGGAAAATGGTGATGCCCGCGGCAGAAAAATAGGCTTTCGCACCGCAAATATCGATGCCGACCCTGGTAAATTAATCCCCGGCGATGCCATCTACGCAGGGAATATAACCGTGAAAGGGATCAAACACCGCGCAGTAATGAGCTTCGGAGCACGCCCAACTTTCAACCGTCCCCCAGCGTTAGAGGTTCACATTATCGACTTTGACGATGATATATACGGCGAACGCGTTGTGGTGGAAATGCTGACAAAAATACGCAACATAATAAAATTCGAAAACGGGGAAATATTAGCAGCACAGATACAACGGGATTTACAAATAGCGAGAGATTTTTAATTATAAAAAGTCCTATGATAATGTAAGACTAATTATAAAATTTGAGATATGAATTGTAAAAAAGTGTAGTCACCCACCAGAAAATACATTAAAATGAAATAATGTGGTCGTAGTAGAGACGCAAGGCCTTGCGTCTCTACGATCGGCACAATCTTTAAATAATATATTGTTTCGTGTAGTTAATTATTTTATTTATGAGCGATTTATTTCAGAATTAACTAAACTCCGCCACCACCTCTACCAGGTCAATATAGCCGGTATACAGAGCGCGGCCGATGATGGCACCTTCTATTCCGGGGTGTTTTGATAATTGGCGTATATCTTCTATGTTTGACATGCCACCACTTGCTATTATTGCCATGCCGGTATCTATTGCCAACTGCGCGGTGGCGGGGATATTAGGGCCGGTCAGCATACCGTCGCGGCTTATGTCGGTATATATTACCCGGCATGCACCAAATGGTTTCAGGGATAATGCCAGTTCGGTGGCGGTCATACTTACCGTTTCCTGCCATCCCTTCACCGCTACCTGACCATTTTTAGCATCTACGCCAAGAATTAATTTATCGCCAAAGGTGGCAAAAATCTCCTGCGCCCAGGCTGGGTCGATAGCGGCGCGGGTGCCGAGGATGCATCTGTTTACTCCGCGGGACAGCAATTTTTCTACCGTGGCGGCCTCGCGGATTCCGCCGCCTACCTGAACCGGGATATCTAACGCTTTTGCTATCGCGGCTATCACGTCATGGTTGCATGGTGATCCTTCTTTGGCACCGTTCAGGTCTACTACATGCAGCCTTTTCGCCCCTTGCGACTGCCATTTTAATGCCATTGCCACCGGGTCATCGCCATAAATTGTGCTTTTATCATATTCGCCCTGGCTCAACCGTACACAGCGGCCATCAAGCAGGTCAATTGCGGGAATGGGTAAAATCATCATTATCCTCTGTTACTGCAAATTGCTTTACGCAGTTTTTCTGTGCCTTGGGTAATGGTCAGACCATCTTTAAATACGCTGCTGGAGCCAGCTACAAGAATGTCCGCACCGGCGGCTACCATCTGTGGAGCATATTCAAAACTGACGTTGCCATCCACCATAATTTCACAATGCGGATTTTGCCGCACTACCATCTCTTTTACAATAGATATTTTATCCAACGCAAATGGTACTAATTTCTGTCCCGAATAACCTGGTTCTACTGTCATAAGCATGACAAAATCGGTCACGGGAAGAAGGTGGTCCAGCATTGTCGCTGAGGTAGCGGGACTGAGTGCTACACCCGCCTTTGCCCCAGCGTCATGTATCAACTGAATTGACCGGGTCAATGGATAACAGGTCTCGGCGTGAATGGAGAAATAGTCTATACCGCAGCTTAAAAAAGTATCCAAATGACGTTCTGGTGTTAATGACATGAGGTGAACATCAATAGGGATTGTCGTCATCCCTTTCACTGCGCGGATAATATCTGGTCCCAGGGTAAAATTAGGCACAAAGGTACCATCCATCACATCCACATGAATCAAGTCAATCCCCGCTTCTTCCATCTCATGCAGAGATTTTTCAAGGTGACGAAACGAATCACACATTAATGATGCTGATATCTTTATACGTTTTATCATGGGTTTACCACCACTTTCAGACCGGCGCGATCTTCATTTGCCGCCAGTGCCTGTTCAATATTATCTAAAGAAAAATGATGAGTGATATATTTTTCGGTATTCACATAACCGCGAGCTATGAAATCAAGTGCCATTTTATGTTGACGCGGGGTGCTGCCATGGCTGCCGGTCACCAGGCATTCTTTGTAATGAATAGTGTTGCTGGAGACGGACATATTGCGGGTTCCTTTAGCGAGACCGCCGAAAAGGTTTACACATCCGCGTTGCGCAACTGCCTCAATCGCCTGTTCATGCACCTCTACCGACCCGCAACTGGTAATAACGCAATCTGGGCCTTTACCACCGGTCAACTCGCGGCTGCGGGTAACCAGGTCCTCGTCTGATGTGCAGATGTAGGCATCCGCGCCGAACTGTTTGGCTATTTCCAGTCGTGCTTTACCACGTTGTGCCATAATGATATTGGTAACACCCCAATGGCGCGCCAACTCAATCATCATACATCCGATAGGACCGGCACCGACAATCAACAGCGATGAACCGGGGGTGACGCGTCCAACCTCAAAACCGTTAATTGCACAAGCCAACGGTTCTGCCAGCGCAGCGGCATCATAAGAGACTCCTTCGGGAATGAGATGAACCGGGCCGAAACTGACGGTTGTTTCGTTTAACAGCATATATTCGCAAAAACCACCGGAATACTGGTATCCGATGGCGTAATTGATGGCGCAATTATTGCCAAATCCCTGCTTACAGGTTTCGCATTTTCCACACGGCACATCCGCACCGATGGCGACGCGGTCACCCACTTTGAAACTGCCAACGCCATCTCCAACTGATACTACCTCACCGGCAACCTCGTGACCGATAATTACTGGTGGTATAACCCGTGGGTTGCCATGGTGAAATATGCGAACATCAGAACCGCATACCGCACAGCTTTTAACTTTTAACAGCATCTCACCCTTGCCAGGTGTCGGCATTGGTAGATCACGCACAACAATTCGATTCAAATCTTCAAGTATCGCCGCTTTCATTAAATAACTCCCAATGTGGTTTTCAGTTTTCAGTTTTTTTGATTATTACAGGCTTTTACAAAACCTATTTTTAATGTTTAAGTTTCAGGTTTGTGGTAGGCGAAAACCACCCCGACCTTCGGCCA